>DASZMF010000776.1:0-2969 GCA_035552035.1 Candidatus Angelobacter sp. | reverse complement strand
CTTGGGCAATCACGATTCATGGGCTGCCTGCGCTCATTATGCTCTAGGCGAGATATATGTGAGCAAGGGAGCGTTTGCGCAGGCGAAGCAGCACCTGAAAAATGCGGAAGCCCTCCAGGATTTTCTTACTTTCCCTGTGAGCTATGTTTATATCCTGCTCTCCAATGTGTGCTTTAAGCTTAATGAACTAGAAGCAGGCTGGAGATATAGGAAGCTTTCGGAATCGGAACCGACGGCTTCGTCTACTCAATTTGAATCGCGGAAAATTCATTAAGGGGCTATTCATCAATAAAATCAACGGTGTGAACTTATGACCAAAGACGAATGGCGATTGCTTCGGTATGGGTTATTGACTGCCTTTTTGATGGCACTCGTTCTCGTGCCTATTCTCCCTCTATACGGCTCTCCCAAAATCCCTGTCTGAAATAATTCTTGGCGTCATCGCTCTGGCTGTTTTTGTTTTATCCAGATACATGGAGCGCCGTGGAAAATCAGATTGATCCACTATGCCTAAGCAATGTCAGCCCTTCAGCCTCCCTCTTGATACAATCTCTAAAGGCACGAATACCCTTCGCTAAGTGCTAATTGCTAAAGGCTAATTGCTCATAAATGAAAACTGGAATTATCGGCCTGCCACAGGTGGGCAAGACATCGCTGTTCAAAATCTTAACTAAAGTGGACGTATCCAGCCGCGGGCATTCCAATCCCCGCGAAGCTCATCTTGGCATTGCCAAGGTGCCGGACGACCGTCTGGACCGTCTCGCCGTTCAATACAACCCCACCAAGCTGACGCATGCCGTGGTGGAATACGCTGACGTGGCCGCCATTGGCCAGGAAGCCCTGAAAGAAACGGCCTTCCTCACCGCGCTCCGCACCGTGGACGCGCTGGCGCATGTGCTGCGCGCCTTTGACGATCCGGCCATTGCGCACGTGGGCGACATTGATCCCCTGCGCGACGCCAAGACCGTGGACTTTGACCTGATAGTAAGCGATCTGGGCCAGGTGGAAAAACGGCTGGAGCGGCTGGAAAAAGACTTGAAGAAAATGAAGAACGCGGAGCTGGAGCGGGAAAATGATCTGATCCTGCGCGCCAAGACCCATCTGGAAAAAGAGCTGCCGCTGCGCGAGATGGAAATCACCGCTGACGACGAAAAACGCATTCGCGGCTTCATGTTCCTGAGCCAGAAGCCGATTCTCTACGTGCTGAACGTGAATGAATCCACGAACCTGGGCGCTGACCTGGAGAACGCTGTCGATAAGTACGGACTGAAAGAAATTTCGTCACGCAAGAATGCCGGCGCAACCGCCATCTGTGGCAAAGTGGAAGCCGAACTCACTGACATGAGTGATGAAGAAGCGCTGGAATTTCTTTCCAGCTATGGCCTGAAAGAAAGCGGCCTGACGCGATTGATCCGCAAGACCTATGAATTGCTGGGCGTGATTTCATTCTTCACCATCGGTGAAGACGAGTGTCGCGCCTGGACCGTGCCCAGGAATTCACGCGCACAGAACGCGGCGGGCGCAATCCACTCGGATCTGGAAAAGCATTTCATCCGCGCTGAAACCATTCACTGGGACACGCTGCTGGAAGCCGGCTCAGAGGCCAATGCTCGCAGCAAAGGCCAGTTGCGGCTGGAAGGCAAAGACTACATTGTGCAGGATGGCGACGTAATGCACATCCGCCATAGCGGATAGGCCTCGTTTCAAAGTCAACATGCTTTTAGAACCTATTGAATACTCGTGAAACACAACACGCCCTGGCCTCAGGCCAGGGCGTGTTGAAGAGTGTCTTTTTATGCTACTTCCTGGTCAGGTGAAAGATCCCTGCCATGATTCGTCATTTGCTCGGTGAAAAGGATCGGAGTTCCGTAGCTGCCGGATACCCGTGAGACTTCCTCCTCTGTTAGATTACGTGAGCCCACACGGACAAGAACTCTGTTATTTAGTTCAGTCATAAAGTTCCACCTTTCAAAAAATTGAACCGCTTCTTATGACCCAACAAAAATTGTAGCCCTCAGGGTTCGCTAACATAGTTAAGAAATCCAAAGCAGAGTCACTGCCGTGCCAGTTTGGGACTGGAGCCAATGGCATGTTTGCAGCTGTTCGTACGAATCGAAATATACTCCCTACATGCCTTTTGTGTCCGAACATCCCGATCTTCCTGGATGGAAATTCACCGTTACAGAGACTTCCAATAACGTCTACCGGGTGGACGGATGCGATACGTCCGGCCGCTCTATAAGCCGCCATGGTCCAAGCATAGAAACGGTTCAAGCATAGAAGAAGATCAATGAATGGAAGCCTGTATTCAGGATGCGCTAGAAATTTCCGGTCGCAATCAGAAGCAACGTTGAAAAATGCACAAAGTCTGCCAATCCCGGTGGGACCTCAACACAAATCTGCTTGAGCTCTGCTATTCTGTTGAATTGCACCTATGGGGCCAATCAAAACAAGCATCCTGCTGGGAATAACTGCTGCCCTGGCCAATGGCCTAGGCGGCGCTGTGATTGTTCAGAAAGACTGGGACCATCGCTACCTGCGCTACTTTGTGGCGCTGGGCGCCGGCTTCATGCTGGGCACGGCCATGTTGGAAATGCTGCCGGAAAGCATTGCCCTGGCCGGACCCAAAGCGCCAATTCTGATTCTGGTGGGCTATTTCCTGGTCCACTTTTTTGAACACACCGTTACCGGCCACTTTCATTTTGGTGAAGAGACGCATACCCATGAATTTTCCGCCCAGCGCCGCGGCTACTCTGTGCTCTTCGGCCTGGTTATACACACTTTTTTTGATGGCATCGCCATTGCGTCCGGCTTTCTGATCTCCGGATGGCTGGGCTGGGTCATTTTTCTCGCCGTAATTCTGCACAAAGTACCGGAAGGCTTTACGGCTTCGTCCATTATGCTGGCCAGCGGACGCAGCAAGCGAGTGGCGTGGGCAGCCTCTGGGGTGCTTGGCTTGGCGACCGTGG
>DASZMF010000775.1:0-1519 GCA_035552035.1 Candidatus Angelobacter sp. | reverse complement strand
CTCTTGAACTGCGCAAGGTGCGGTACGTGGTCTGGGACATCAGCTTTCAAAAGAACACTGGGCGCCTTTTCGCGGCGAAGAGTTTCGAACCCCCGGGCGGCCTTTTGATGGAACCTTATCTGGAATCCCATTATCGAGTGTTGCAACAGGCGGGTGGCATGCAGATCATGGAACGGAAGATGGACGATCGTGCGGACTCGCGATAGGGCGGTATTGGCGGTTGTCTCGCAAGACTCGCCTGCCGGGCGAGAGGTTCAAGTACATTACGATACCGGGATCTACATCCCGCGGGCGCAGGCGGGGAGCCCGCAACGATCGTACCTTTCATGTCTCATCTTTGCGCTCTGCGCTGGCGTTTATTTTCTGCCTTTCATGCGGGTGCTTTTGCAAGGTACGGACGAAGGATTTCTGATCGACGGCGCTGTAAGAGTCACTCATGGCCAGGTCTTCGCCCGGGACTTTTTTGAAGTGGTAGGGCCGGGGACATTCTATTGGCTTTCCGCTTTCTTCAAAGTACTCGGCGTGACCTTTTTTGCCACCCGCGTCTGGCTGTTCCTGGATTCGCTTGGAACAGCGTTGCTCATGTATTTTCTTTCACGTCGAATCTGCAGCCAATACCAATCCTTGCCGGCCATTCTCTTTTTCGCCACTTCCTTTGGCATGTTGTGGCCGGCGATCAGCCACCATACGGACAGCAATTTCTTTGCACTTCTGGCTTTCGCGTGCGTGATCCTTTGGCAGGATTTTCGCAATTCCATTTTCTTGGTCGCGGCCGGTGTGTTCGCTGGCGCCACAACTTGCTTCCTTCAGCCCAAGGGAGTGCTGTTGCTGTTGGCCATTTTGGTGTGGCTGCTTGTGCAACATCGTCGGCAGTTCAATTCCATCCGCTCACTAGGCTGGGTCGCCTGCGGATATTGCGGGGTCGCCGGGGCGGTATGTGTTTATTTTTGGAATCGGGCCGCTCTGCGCGACCTGCTATACACGAACCTCGTGTGGCCATTCCAGCATTATGATGCCATCAGCAATGTTCCTTATGGCAGAGGAATCCTTCTTTACTACTGGGACCATTGGGTAGTGATAGGCGGCGGCTCTCCTTGGATAATTGCAATTGCGGCCGTTATGATTACACCCTTTCTGCTGGTTGCCGCCCTGCCTGCACTGCTTCCTGCGCTCGGTTGGGAGCGCCGCCGCTTCTCTGCCAAACCGGAGATTCTGCTGTACTGGCTCTGCGGGTGGGCGTTGTGGGTTTCGGAGATTCACCGCAAAGACATCTGTCATCTCGTGTATGGCTCACCGCTTCTCATCATCCTGGTTGTGTCTCTTCTCGGAAGATCGGATGGCAAACCTTCCCGCATAGCGCTTCAAATTTTCTTCGTCAGTGCCAGCTGCCTGGCTGTGTTCAATTTGTTCACGGTCCTACCCGCAGAGGCCGTGTCCACCCGCGCTGGCTCAGTGGCTATGTTCAACCGAGACCCGGTATTGGCGTACCTGGATCAGCATGTCGCTCCGGGAACGGAGA
>DASZMF010000774.1:0-1993 GCA_035552035.1 Candidatus Angelobacter sp. | reverse complement strand
CGTACTCTATCACCTGGCGCGTGATGTCGTCTTCACCTTCAGTAAATTTGCTAAGAGGAATCTCTGCACCCGCGCGAACTTTATCGATCAAGCTAAAGTCGGTCGATGTGAGCACGCCCAGGTTCTGGCAGTTCTGCTTGTAGATTCGCTCAATATTTTCCGCGATCACCAGCTGAATGCCCGCACATAGCTCGGCATAAGGCGATTGCTCGCGGCTCGACCCTTTGCCTCTGCGCTTACCACTCACGGCAGCCACAAAGCCGCCCTTCTTCACGTCGCCGCGCTTGATGGGCACTTCACTGCCGCACTTCAAGCCAGTGTACGGCCATTCGCCCAGCTTTTCGTCAAAGAAGAAGCAGATATGCGCCGGCGTGATTTCATCCGTTGAGATGTCATCGCGCAGCTTGGGATTGTTCTGCGGGTTCTTCGTGTCCCAGGGCAGATCTTCCCCAGCCAGTTGGCGGCGAATCAGCTCAGGATCTTCAGTAAGAAAAAGGATACGTCCCTGAAACTTGCATTTGTCGGGGCGCTTCTGGATGTCGCGATTCAGCAAAGAAGGTTCCACGTTCAAAATTCTAACAAGATTGGTGAAGCTTTGCAGCGAACTGCAAATTACAATGAAAATAAAGTTGAGGAACTCACTTTGGCCCATTGCCGCCAGTGTGGCACAGAAATGCCGTCGTTCTCGTTGGGCGAAACCTCGCCTTATTGCAAGAACTGCCGTTCACAGCTTCCGCCGGAGCCGAAACCTCACACGATTGAAGCTTCTCCTGCGTAAGTTGTAGCAGTATCAAAGCCGCCGCTGGCAACCTACGCGTTGCTGGCCATCAACATTGCCGTTTTTGTTGCCATGGTGATTTCGGGTGTTGATTGGATGAAACCAGCTACTGATCAGGTACTCCGCTGGGGCGCCGACTACGGCCCTTCTACTCTCAATGGGCAATACTGGCGCTTGATCACATCCATGTTTCTGCACTTTGGAATCATTCACATAGCCGGCAATATGTGGTGTTTGTGGTCTCTGGGGCAGTTAGCGGAGAGGCTCCTGGGATCATTTACCCTCTTCGGCGTTTACATTCTTACGGGGATTGGATCGTCATTATTAAGCTTGAGCTGGGACCCTATGCGCGTAAGTGCCGGAGCATCTGGCGCCATCTTTGGCATTGCAGGTGTATTGATTACAACTCTCTACTTCGGCAAGCACAATCTGCCTAAAGAATCTGTCCGGCGATTGCTCGGCTATGTGGTGAGATTTTCCTTCTTGAATCTCCTCTTCGGGCTACAGGGCCATATCGACAACATGGCCCATGTAGGCGGGTTGGTGTCCGGCCTTTTGATCGGCTTCTTTCTTGCACGCGCCTTCAACGTTCCCGCGGAAGAACGAGGCGGGCAGCACCGGGCTGTGCTCGCTGTCAGCGCGGTGTTGCTGCTGGTTCTTTTTGTTCCGGTCGCCAAGGCAAAGCAATATGCCATCGAGTTCGACAAAGGAAAAACCGCATTCGAGCAAAAAAATTACCAGGCAGCCATTGAGCATATGCAACGGTATGCGTCTCAACGACCGGAAGACCCGAATGGCCACGTTGTTCTGGGCGAGTCATTCCAGCAATTGCACCGTCCTGACGAAGCCATTCGTGAGTACGAACTCGGGCTGGCAATTGCCCCTGATGATCGTTACATCCAGATCAACCTGGCCGAACTTTATGCTTCTGAGGACAAGCCAGAGAAGGCGCTCCCTCTCTTTAAAAAGAACCTGAATGAAATCGCCAATGACGCAGAATCAATGTACTACTACGGCAACGCGCTGATCCAGACAGGCGATCTGGCCGAGGCGGAAAACGCGCTAAGAAAATCCACTGTGCTGGATAACAAACAGATAGCTGCTCATTTCCTGCTCGCACAGGTTCTCCAGAGTGAAGGCAAAACAGAAGAAGCGGCTAAGGAGCAGCAGATTGCTGTTTCGCTAAAGTCCAACACTTCTCCTCCGGGTGGCGAT
>DASZMF010000773.1:0-5587 GCA_035552035.1 Candidatus Angelobacter sp. | reverse complement strand
TGATGTTTTTTTATAGCCGCACACTGGCTCTGGTCGTCATTGCCAGCGTGGTTATCTACGTGGCTCTGCGCAACCTCGCCTATCTTCCGCTGCGACGCTCCATGGAAGAGCAGATCGTGCGTCTCTCCCGCCAGCAGGGCTTCATGATTGAGACGCTACGCGGCATACGCACCATCAAAGTTCTGGGCCGTGAAGACACGCGCAAAACGCGCTGGATGAACCTGCTCGTCGATTCAACCAATGCCCAGGTAGCCACGGAAAAACTTACTCTGCTCTTCAAAGCCGCCAACGGGCTGATCTTCGGCCTGCAGTCCATAGCCGTGGTCTGGCTCGGCGCGCTTCTGGTTCTCGGCAATAAATTCAGCATCGGCATGCTGTTCGCCTTCGTGGCGTATCAGGAGCAGTTCAAGGCCCGCATCACCAACCTTGTTGATCGCTTCTTTGAATTCCGCATGCTCTCCCTGCAAGTCCAGCGGCTTGCGGACGTAGTCTTGGAGAAGCCTGAACCATCTCTGCTCGTCTCCACTGGCGCTGAGATAGAAGATGCATCCATTGACGTAAAGCATCTCTGCTTTCGCTATTCCGATACCGAACCCTGGCTGCTGGAAGACGTCAGCTTCAGAATCTTTCCCGGCGAATGTGTAGCGATTGTCGGCGCTTCTGGCGCAGGCAAATCAACGCTGCTTAAGCTGATGGCTGGCCTGCTGCATCCGCAGGCTGGTGACGTCATTGTCAACGGACACTCGGTCTGTGCCAGCCGCGCCTCTGTTCTGGGAAATGTTGGCTTCGTCCTGCAGGATGATTCCCTTTTTGCCGGGACCATCGCAGACAACATCGCCTTTGCCGCCGATACCGCCGACATGGCGCGGGTGGAAGAGTGCGCCCGCCTCGCCTGCCTGGACGAAGAAATCAACGCCATGCACATGGGCTACAACACGCTGATCGGCGATATGGGCTCGGCGCTCTCTGGCGGCCAGCAGCAGCGCCTGCTGCTCGCACGCGCGCTGTATCAGCGGCCTTCTATTCTGATTCTTGACGAAGCCACCAGCCATCTCGACGTTCCCACCGAGCAGCGCATTGCCGCCATGCTGGCTGAACTGCGTATGACGCGCATTTTTGCCGCGCACCGTCCGGACACAATCCGTATTGCCGACCGCGTGCTCCACCTCTCGCGTTCGGGAAAAGTTTCTGCTGAGCCACAAGGCAGATTGGATGTACCAACCACGAAAGGAGCAACACATGTTGAAACTGGAAGATAACCGAGTATTGGCACGCACTGGCGCTCGGGAACTAACGGTTGAAGAAGCGGATTTTGTCGGCGCGGCGTTCCACACCCTCGTTTGCACATTTGCTGTTGCCACCGCCACTCACACCGGCGCAGGTGATGGCGATGGATGCGGCGACACTGACGCCGATGCCAGCTTCATTTAATCAACCAGATGGCGTCCGCAAGGAAGCGCTGCAGATTGAATGTTACCAACCAATGAAAAGGAGAACTATATGTCGAAGCAAGAAAACAACAGAGTACTGGCTCGCAATGGGGCGCGTGAACTAACGATTGAAGAAACCGATTTTGTTAGCGCGGGCGCTCACACCAACGTTTGCTCCGCCGTTCTGGCAACTGCCAGCCACACCGGTCCTGGTGATGGCGATGGATGCGGCGACACTGACGCCGATGCCAGCTTCATTTAAATAAAAGAGGCCGCCCTCTTGTTGGCAGCACCTGGGCGGTCTGTTTCAAAGATTTAAAGCAGAAATTGGGACGCAACACGGCACAAATCATGAAAGAAGAAAACATATGGACCTGCAGAATAGGGTTTTGATTCGCAAAGGCGCTCGTGAGTTGACGCCAACTGAAGCCGATCTCGTAAATGGTGGCTATCGCACTCTTTCGCTCTGCACCAGCGCTCCTACCCCGGATGGAGATCAACACGTCGGCGAGGTTGGCTGCTAAACAGCTAGCGGGAATCAGGACTGCCGAAAACTTTTTTGAAAAGTTTGGGCCCTGCTTAACGGACCCAAAAATGCGAAAGGAGAAAAACAATGTCAAATCAAGAAGACAACAGAGTCCTCGCGCGTTCGGGCGCTCGTGAACTAACTCTCCCGGAAATCGACCGCGTTAGCGCGGCCGCTCACACCAACGTTTGCACCGCTGGCCAAGCCACCGCAAGCCACACTGGCTTCGGCGATGGTGATGGCTGTGGCGACACCGATTTTGATCTCAGCATGATGTAACACTGCCTGCTGCCGGTCGTCTGGCTCTGTCCAGGCGGGTGGCTGCGTTCAGGATTTGGTGAAGGTTCGAGCAAAACCAAAAAATGAAAAAGGAGAAAATTATGTCAACACTGGAAAATAACAGAGTACTTGCGCGTGCGGGCGCTCGTGAACTGACCCTTGAGGAAATCGATTGGGTCAGCGCAGGCGCTATGACTCAGGTCTGCTCTCGTCCATTGGCAACGGCAACCCATACCGGGCCCGGCGATGGCGACGCATGCGGAGATCAAGACAGCGATACTGGATTGCTTTAATTCCTTACTGGCCGCCTGGTGTTGCAAGGGCCGGCGGCCTGTTTTTAAAAACCGGTCAGCCTTGCCAACAAAACCAACTGAAAGAAAGGGAAAAAATGATGAAAGACAATAATCGTGTACTGATTCGCCAGGGCGCTCGCGATCTGAGCGAGCAGGAAGTTGCAAAAGTGAACGGTGCATTCCCGCACACCAACACAGCCTGCACCTTCTCTGCAGCGGCCAATACAGCCGATGGGGACAAAGGGATCGGTGAGTGCTAACTAAAGTCACTGAGGAGGCGCTGACCGATAGCGTCTCCTTTATTCATATTTTTTGACAATCGGCGACAATGCCGCGGAGACAAACGATGAAGATTATTATTCTGGCCGCAGAAGACGATAACCACACCGCCCCCATCAAGTGGGCCCTGGAAAAAGCTGGATACACCGTAGTTTGCTGGACCGGCCTTGGCTGGACAGAGCAGCAACAGGCCTCCATGCTGCTGAATCACGATGAAAAAGATATCGTCACCATCGGCAACCACACCGTGGATGCGGGCGATGTTGTCTGGATTCGCCGTCCGGAGCCGCCCGTGACCAATCCAAATACCTCCGCGGTGGATAAGAAATTTGCCGCCGTCGAATACCGCGCGTTTTTCCATTCCACCATCTTCACGCTGCAAACTTTGCCGGTATGGTGCATCAATCCATTCTCTGCAGCCAGGCTGATCAATCAAAAATCAGTGCAGCTGCGGATCGCGCGTAAGTGCGGCATGAAAACACCGGCAACTCTCATGTCCAATGACCCGCAAGCGGTGCGGCAATTCCTTTCTCGCCCGGGCACCCGCAACATTTGCAAAGGCTTTACGCCGCACATCTGGCAAAAGGAAGGCTTTACCTCTGTCGCCATTACTGAGACTTTCGAACTTACCCCGGAACAACTGCCCTCTGATGAAGTGCTGACCTACGCTCCAGCCATTTATCAGGAACGGGTCGCCAAAGAGTTCGACGTAAGAACCGTGCTGATGGGAAACAACATTTATTCTTACGCGCTCAACAACACCCAGAAGGCTCTGGACTGGCGGCAGGACGCAACGCTGGGCCACGTAACGGCGGAAAAAATTGAGACTCCGCCCGAGATCGCGAAAAGCATTCTGGCCTTTGCCCAGCATTTTGGCATCTGCTTTGGTTCGCTTGATTTTGGTGTGGACGCCCACGGCCAATGGTGGTTCCTGGAAATCAATGAAGAAGGCCAGTTTCTGTGGCTGGACCAGTTCAATCGCGAAGCCCGGCTGATGGAAAAATTCTGTGCCTTCATTACCGCGCCTCAGGGTTCCACTGTTCCCCTGGAAGACCGCGAGCATCTCTTCCCATCTCTGCACGACTATGAAGAAATGCCGGCGGAACAAAAGGTTCAGCCTATCCCGCGCCCCAACCGTGAGGATCCTTTTCTTTCCAGCGAAGTCTAAGCCAGGGCAGAGGGCCCGCTTTGCGGTGACCCTCTGCTTTGGAGTAAAACTGATGGAATGAAGATCGCTAAAAAAGCGCTAAAGCTCGCAGAGGCCTTTGAGGTCAAACACGGATCGTCTTTTCGCCTGAAAGATTTTGATCCCGCTGACACGCAGGGCATTCACTCCAAGGAAAAAGCCGCCGAGCTTTTGCATGAGAGCACCGCCATGCTCTGCGATCTCCAGGAAAAACTTTACGCGCAGGATGAATGGGCCGCCCTGCTCGTCGTGCAAGCCATGGACGCCGCCGGCAAAGACAGCCTGATCAAACACGTTATGAGCGGAGTGAATCCGCAGGGCTGTGAGGTTACTAGTTTCAAACAGCCATCCACGGAAGAATTGAATCATGACTTTCTCTGGCGCGCCGCCCGTCGGCTGCCTGAGCGCGGACACATCGGCGTCTTCAACCGCTCTTACTATGAAGAAGTTCTAGTAGTGCGCGTCCATCAGGAGCTGCTGGCCAAGCAGCATCTTCCTTCCAGCCTGGTCACCAAGAAAATCTGGCAGGAACGGTTTGAAGATATCCGCAACTTTGAAAAATATCTCAGCCGCAATGGCGTGATCATTCTCAAATTTTTCTTGAACGTCTCCAGGGAAGAGCAGAAGCGCCGCTTTCTTGACCGTCTGGACGAGCCGGAGAAAAACTGGAAATTCTCTGAAGCTGATGTCCGTGAGCGCCAATGCTGGGACGACTACATGCACGCCTATGAAGAACTCATCCAGCATACGGCCACGCCGGAAGCGCCTTGGTACGTGGTTCCGGCCGATCACAAATGGTTTACCCATATGGCCGTAAGCGCCGCAGTGATTCATGCCCTCAAAGGCTTGAACCTTGAATTTCCCACGGTAGATAAAGTCCGGCGCAAAGCCCTGGAAGCAGCGCGCGTTACGCTAGAAAAAAAATCAAAAGACTAAGACCTTTACTTTTTGTAAACAATATTCTCCGCCAGCGGCGAAGCCAGCCATTGCGCCAGGCTTTGCGCGTTGCGGTCTTTCTCTGACGTTTCCGCAGCGGCAATATCAATCGGCCATTTCACGCCGATCTCCGGATCGGCAAAATGAATTCCGCTCTCGCCCTTCTGGTTGTAAACGCCGGTCGTCTTGTACTGGACTTCGCAATCGTCGGTAAGCGAGCAGAAGCCGCGGGCAAAGCCGTAAGGCGCCCAGACCTGCTTCTTGTTTTCTTCCGTCACTTCCACGCCGAACCATTGACCCAGCGTCGGAGAGCCTTTGCGTATGTCCACTGCCACCAGGAATGCAGCGCCGTGTGTTACGCGCATGAGCTTGCCCATGGGAGGCTCCCATTGAAAGTGCAGGCCGCGCAAAACACCTTTTTTGGATTTGGAATGATTGTCCTGGACAAAATCCGTAGGCAGCCCCAGTTCGCGAAACTGGTCAGCGCGAAATGTTTCCATAAAAAAGCCGCGCGCATCGCCACGCACCTCCGGCGATATCACTTTCACATCATTCAGGTGGACAGACTCAATCTTGAAGGCCATGCGGCGAGCAGCTCCCTTATGAGAAAAATAAAATAACGACTGACTCAGGCCCTACCAGGAAATATTCTTCTGCG
>DASZMF010000772.1:0-3969 GCA_035552035.1 Candidatus Angelobacter sp. | reverse complement strand
CATGGTAGTCGGCATTGCTCTGCCGCTCAGTGGCATTAGCGCACAGGCCGAAAATAACCATTAGCGAACACAGCAGCAAAGATATTTTTCGAATGCTCATGGAATCGAATTCCCTTCTCTAGTCCGACGGTCTTAAATCATTACATCCAGAAACATTTACATCCAATGACGCAGCGGATTTTATCACGCGGCCTGAGGTTTATCCTGCCGGCTGCTGCAATGATTCTTTATAATAGTGATGGATGGATCGCGGCACGAGGCTTTGGGCCGTTGGCGTACAGGCCGAATTTTTTTAGTTGATTTTCTGTGCGGTTTCGCAGAGTCTAATCGGTCTTCCGAGTTCGTCCCTTTTTTATTCCAACATTGAGGTGTTCTTGTGAACAGTGTACGTATCAGGCTGCTGTGCGCATGTTTGGCCGCCCTGGCTGCCACGGGGTTTGCGCAATCGAAACTTCCCAAAGTGGAATTTACAGATACCACGCTGGATAACGGCTTGCGCGTGATTATTGCGCCGGAGCATTCGGCGCCCGTGGTGGCTGTCTCGCTCACCTATAACACCGGATCGCGCAATGAGAAGCAGGGCCGCACCGGATTTGCCCATCTCTTTGAACACATGATGTTTGAAGGCTCAGCCAACGTGGGCAAGGGCGAGCACATGCTGCTGGTGCAGAATTATGGCGGCTTGCTGAACGGCAGCACCAACAATGACCAGACCAACTATTTTGAAGAGCTGCCCAAAAATCAGCTGGATATGGCGCTGTTTCTGGAGTCTGACCGGATGCATGCGCTGAATATTACGCAAGCGAATCTCGATAACCAGCGCAATGCCGTGCAGGAAGAGCGCAGGCTGCGCGTGGACAACCAGCCTTATGGCAAGTCGGCGGAAGAGCTGGACGCCATGGCCTATGACAATTTTGCCTATCACCATTCGGTGATCGGCTCCATGGATGACCTGAACGCAGCCACGCTGGACGACGTAAGAAATTTCTTCCGCATCTATTACGCGCCGAACAACGTTGTGCTGGTGATTGCCGGGGACCTTGATCCGAAAGAGACTCTGGCCAAGGTGAAGAAATATTTTGGCAGCATTCCGCGGCAGCCCGCTGCACCGGCCGTGGACATGAAAGAGCCAGACCACGATAAAGAGCGCCGCAAGACCATGACCGATGCGCTGGCGCGTCTGCCGCAGTTGCATGAGGTTTACAACATTGGTCCGGGCAACACGCCGGACACATACGCGCTGCAGGTTCTGAGCAGCATTCTTTCCAACGGACGCAGTTCGCGCCTGTACCAGCATATGGTCCATGACAAGCAACTGGCGCTCAACGCTGGAGCCTTTGCCCAGCCGCGACGTGGGCCGGGGCTGTTTAATGTGGTTGCGATACCGCGTCCGGGGGTAAAGGTTGAGGATGTGGAGAAAGCGCTGGACGAAGAGATTGAAGCCATTAAAAAAGATGGCGTGACCGCGCAGGAGATGGAGAAAGTCCGCACACAGTTTTTGCGGCAGGCAATCCAGACACGCGGCTCCATGCTGGGATTGGCCAACCAGCTGGGCACGGCGACTATCTTTTATAACGATCCTAATTTGATCAATACAGCCTACGGAAAGCTGACTGCCGTAACTGCCGAACAGGTTCAGCAGGTGGCCAAAAAGTATCTGGTGCCGGAGCACCGCTCGGTTGTAATCACCATGCCTGGCGGCGGTAACGCAGGGCGCAGCGCCGCGGGAATGCGGTAAGGAGAAATCACCCATGAAAAAAATATTTTTGCTATCTTTTGCGCTCTGCCTGCTTACCGCAGGATTGTTTGCCCAGCAGCCCCAAGGCGCGGGCGCTGACACCAAGCAACTTCCGTCCAAAGTCCAGCGGCTCAATAAAGCGCCGGTGAACGATGAGATATTGAAGGTAAAGCTGCCGCATCCGGTTGAGGTGAAGCTGCCGAACGGGTTGGAAATACTGGTGCTGGAGCAGCATCACCTGCCAACCATTTACGTAAGCCTATGGATCAAGTCCGGTGCGCTGTCTGATCCTAAGGACATGCCGGGGCTTGCATCTTTCACGGCTGATCTTCTGCGCGATGGCACAGGGAAACGCAACAGCACGCAGATTGCAACGGAGCTGGACGAACTGGGCGCCACGTTCAATGCTGACGCGGCTTTTGGCTCGAATCTGACAACGATTACGTCCTCTGGCCTGAGCCAGTCTGCGTACAAGCTAATGGAGATTATGAGCGACATTGTGCTCAATCCCAGCTTTCCGGCCGATGAGTTGCAGAAATATCAACGGCAGGAGGGCGCACGACTCTTCCAGCAGCGCACCAATCCTGGCTTTCTGGCGCGCGAGCGTTTTGCGCGGGCCATTTATGGCGACTTCGCCGCTGCCGTGCAAGCGCCAACTTTGGATTCACTGAAGAAGGCGTCACCGGAAACGCTGAAGGGCTTTCACGATAAATACTATGCGCCGAACAACGCGATTCTGGCGATTGCCGGCGATGTAACGGTGGCCCAGGCTACGGAGTTGGCCAAGAAATATCTGGGCGAGTGGAAGAACCATCCGGTAGAGGCAAACGCGATGGCAACCCTGGGTGCGCCAGCAGCAGCAAAGGTGTATCTGGTGGACCGTCCGGGCTCAGTGCAGAGCAATATTCTGGCCGGCGGGCTTTCACTGCGTCGCAACGATCCTGACTATATTCCGCTGGTTGTGACCAACCGCATTCTGGGTGGAGGCTCGGCGGCGCGGCTCTTCTCCAACCTGCGCGAGGAAAAAGGCTACACATACGGCGCGTACAGCCGCGTGAGTGGCGATCTGTATCCGGGATCTTTTGTGGCCAATACTGAGGTCCGTAACGCCGTGACTGACGGATCACTGCATGAGCTGATGTACGAGTTCAAACGGCTACGTGACGAGAAGGTTCCGCAGGGCGAACTGGAAGAAGCGAAGCGGTCGATTGTCTCAAGCTTTGCGCTTTCGCTGGAGAATCCGGCGGGTATCGTGAACAGCTGGATGGCGGTGAAATATTACGGCCTGGGCGATGACTATTGGGACCATTATTCGGATGACATTGCCAAGGTGAATGCAGATACCGTGCAGCGAATTGCAAAAAAGTACGTGGATCTGGATCATTTGCAGGTAGTGGTGGTGGGCGATGCCAAGGAAGTGCACGATGCCGTGGCGAAATACGGAACCGTGGAAATGTTCAACGCTGAAGGCAAAGCTGAGGAAACTAAGCCTGATGCCGCGCCGCCTACAAAATGACAAAGTTCGCTATTGATTCGCTGTAGAAACAGCGGTAGTATGACGCAGTAATCAGGGATGGAAAGTGTTGCGTTCTTTGGAATTTAGCTCTTGGCTCTTAGCCTTTGGCCTTTAGCTAAACCAAAATCGTTGACCACACCCAGCGCTAAGGAATTTAGAGGAACGGCCACGGCGCAAGCATTACTTGCTTGCGCCGTAGTCATTCTTGCTTTGCGACCTGCTGCTTGATATTGGTTTTGAAGATTGCACTAGTGTTTGCGCTAACCGCCTGATTGGCTTATGCGACTTCAGGCTTTTGCGACCCTCTGCCGATCCTTGGGTCACATTGGGTGCTCTTGGGTTGAATTGGGTTAAACCGGGGGAGGGGGTACCCCATCGGGTGATCGCGCGTGATCGCCGTCATCGGGGGATCGGAAAATCCAAACCTGAGCCTGGAAAGACTTAAGCAGATTCGCTCTGAGCAGTGCAATTAATCTCCAAATGAATGCCACTTCAAATTCGACGCTCTTGCAGGGCGTGAAGATCGTGAGCCTGGCGCTGAATGTGCCAGGGCCGGTGGCGGCTGCGCGATTTTCGCAGATGGGTGCTGCGGTCACTAAGATTGAACCGCCTGCTGGCGATGGTCTAAGCCAGTTTGCGCCGGCGTGGTATGAGTCGCTGTGTAAAGGACAGATAGTCAAGCATCTTGACCTGAAGAGCCCTGAAGGTCGCAAGC
>DASZMF010000771.1:0-2768 GCA_035552035.1 Candidatus Angelobacter sp. | reverse complement strand
ACTGCTCGCCATAATGGGCTATTACGGCGGAAAGATTTGCGCCCGCCGGTAGTTCCAGCGAATCTTCAGGACGGCCAATAATGTCTTTGAGCTGCCCAAATAGCAGCACCTTCACACGCATGCCATAAGGATAGCGGAAACACCAGCGTAGCGGAACGGCTGCCGCACTCAATTAAGTTTTGTTGTTTGTGATGGGTGACACTAACTTTGCGAAACCTTTTTGCGTCTAACTACGTATCAAGACTGAAGCACAGTTTACGAACTCATCCGGGGTGGCACGCACCGCTCCGGAATTTTTTTGTTGGCTGGACTTTTTTTGAATATTTACGGGACAGCGATCCCCATGGTGCGGGTCATCTGCAGCGCCACCGTGCGGAACTCGCCCGGGCCAGAAGCGAAAGAGGCTTTGCCACCGGAATAGCCTGAAACCCTTTCCAATAGCGCCTGCTCGGTAGAGCCTGCATTTACGCCAATACAGTCAATGCGCACACCCGTTACCTGGCTGCGAAACTGTAGCGTGTCTGCATTGGCCTGGTTCGTGCGTCCGTCAGAAATCACCAGCAAAATACGGTTGGCGTTTTTGCCGATACGCTTCAGATGTCCGGCGGCAAAGGCAATTCCCGGCAACAGCGCCTTACCTGGCTTAGGACGTATCTGGCTGATCGCATCTTCCAGCAGCTTGTCATCGGCTGTGAGATCCTGCTCAAAATCCAGCTGGTCGCTAAAGACCAGGATGCAGGCTTCGTCATTGCTGCGCATATTTCTGACAATGTCTTTCAGTGTCGCGATAATGGCCCCGCGGTTCTCATTGGTAAGCAGCGAAGTCTCAATCATGATTCCCAGCGACACAGCCTCTGAAGGTGCAGCCATCACTTTGGGTCGATTTGGAGGAGGAGCCGGTGCGTTGGCTGGCTCTGGCCGCGATGGTTCACGCAAAGTCGCTTCAAAACCTGATGAGTTCTTTGATTTCGAAGAACTGGAAGCTGAGGATTTGGTGTTGGGCTGCGCGGCTGTTGGCTGGGCTGACTGGACTGAAGCCGTGTTGCTATTGCTGGAATTTGTATTTGCCGCATTAGTAGAAGTGGCGCGGCTGTTTGCAGGATTTGCGGCGCTCACCGATGCTGCCGCTGTGCCTTCAGCATTCGGTGGTGCATCAAGCGCGGCAGCGCTGGCTAGAAAGCGGTCCCATCCGGCATCTTTTCCGCCATCTTTGCGATACGTGGTGCGGCCATAATTGGCAATCTGCTGCCCTTGGGGAGTTCCTTCTGTCAAATTGGAAGCACGGGCCAAATACCAGTAGCCGCGATACTGATCGCGACTCTTGCCATTCAGCAAAGCCAGCGCGAGGCCATACACCCATTGCGGATTGTTAGGATCATTCGTCACCGCCTGCTGCAATGCAGGCCGCGCGTCCGCATAGTCTTCGATTTGCAAATAACACAGGCCCGTTGCGCCCGTGAGCATCACGGCAACTTGCTGCTTCAGAACCTGAAAGTTCCGATCCACCATTCCTTCTGGCTTATTCAAATGGTCCAGACTGTTCATGGCAGATTTAAGTGCTGCCAGCTGGCTCTGGGCCTGCGCTTTTCCCTGCGGCGTAACCGGCGCATTCTGATTGAGAATGGCCATGGCAATGGGATTTGCCGGCGCGATGGCTATCAACTGCTGCGCCCGCTGCACGCTCTGCGATTGATGGTTCAACCGTAAATGATCCCAGATAAGAAATTCCAGCGCATCCACTTTGAGATTGCTGCCGCCAGCTATGGAAAGATAATGATCCATGGCAGTGATGCGTTCAGCAATGGTCGATTTCTTGATCGCGTCAGCATAAGCACTAATGCTGCTCTCACCAGACTGCGCCTGGGCTTGAGTATTCCTGAAAACTACACAGAGCAAGACGACAAGCACGACGGAAACACTGCGGAATAAAATGCGCGCCGATCGCTGCGTCTTCAGCTGCTCTGAAAAGCCGAAGTTGAAGCTGCGCCGGGAAGTTCCGTCCCACATGTAGCCCTCACAATGCTGTGTGAATTCAAAACGGTAGGATGCCGGAAGCCAAGCTGCTGCTGGCTGAAAAAGCCGCTTTAGGCTGGGACTAGGGCGCGAATTACTGATTCCAAAGTGCCCCAAAAGTAAGGGCAGGGATAAATTCCCTGCCCTTTAGATTTAAAACTGCAATGCTTGTGGTTAGACGTTGCTCAGAACACGTTCACGCGTTTCCGCATCCTGCCGCTCTTCCTGGCGCGAGCCCGGCAGAGCGATGTTCAGCACTTCCTCAATCGTGGCGACAAAATGCACATTCACGCCTTCAATTTGTTCAGCGGTCAGGTCTTCTTGCACGTTCATGCGATTGTCAGCCGGGAAGAGAATATCTTTCACGCCTGCGCGTTTCGCAGCCAGAAATTTCTCTTTCACGCCGCCAATCGGCAGAACGTTGCCGCTTAGCGTGATCTCGCCCGTCATACCGGTCAGAGGACGCACCGGCGTATCTTTCAAGAGCGACACCAGCGCTGTGGCCATAGTCACGCCGGCTGAAGGGCCATCTTTAGGGATGGCGCCCGCAGGCACGTGAATGTGTATGTCATGGTCCTTGAAAAATTCATCCGGGATCCTGAGCTTATCGGCATTGGAGCGCACCCAGGTCAACGCGGCCTGCATGGATTCCTGCATTACCTGCCCGAGCTGTCCGGTCATGGTAAAGCCGCCTTTGCCCTTCATCTTGTTGGCTTCGATAAAGAGAATGTCGCCGCCCGCCGGTGTCCAGGCCA
>DASZMF010000770.1:0-6977 GCA_035552035.1 Candidatus Angelobacter sp. | reverse complement strand
GCGCTCGATCCGGCGGCCATCGCAGAGGTCCGCGCCGATGCATGGCCCGACGTGCGTGATGCAGACGAACTGGCCGACACGCTGCAAACTCTGATCGCCTTGCCGGAAAACTTTCAGCCCTCAGCGCATCGCGCGCCCGGGGAAGCATGGGGCGGTTTCTTGCATACCTTGCGGCAATCGAATCGTGCGACCAGGGCAACAATACGTGCGGTTTCGTCTATCGCAGGCGAGGACGACTGCGGTCCAAAATCAGAGTGGAGCGCACCCGCCCCCGGCTGCGTTGATACAACGTTCTGGGTTTCGGCTGAAAAAGCAAAAGCGTTTACAGCAATCTACCCGGCTGCGCAATTTGAGGAACAGCTTCCGGTCATTGATGGTGATACGCCATCACCCGAAGACGCGCTCAAGGCCATGGTCACAGGATGGCTCACGCATCTTGGACCAACCACCGCGCAGGCGCTTGCGTCTCTCTTGCATTTGCCAGTTGCAGAGATCGATAAAACGTTGCTGCGCATTGAAACCAGCGGCCTGATTCTGCGCGGCGTTTTTGACAAGACCATGGCAGGCGACACGCAATGGTCTGAGCGGCGCTTGCTGGCGCGTATCCATCGGCTAACGCTGGGCACGCTACGCAAACAGATTGAGCCAGTTACAGCCGCAACATTTATGCGCTGGTTGCTGCGCTGGCAGCATGTGTCTCCCGGATCACAAGCCCGCGGCGAGCACGGCACTCTGCAGGTTTTGAGGCAGTTGCAAGGCTTTGAAATTCCGGCCAGCGCATGGGAGCGCCAGGTGCTGGCGCGGCGCATCAGCAATTATGATCCCGCGCTGCTGGACCAGCTTTGTCTCACCGGCGCTGTGGGCTGGGGAAGGCTCTCACCGCATCCGGCAATGCTCGAAGATTCTGCCGGAACTGGGCGCAGGGTGGTTCCCACCAGCGTTGCGCCAATCACTTTCTTTGTCCGCGACGAAGCCGAGTGGATGGCCCTGCCCAGCGTTCGCTCCGCGAACCGCGACGCCGAAGAGGAAGTCCGTGGGCTTGGCCCCAGCGCGCGCGAGGTGCTCACTTTTTTGCGCGCGCGAGGTGCCTCATTCTTTGCCGATATTGTTCGCGGCACAGACAAGCTGAAAGCAGAAATTGAGACCGCGCTATGGGAGCTGGTGGCCGGAGGCCTGGTCACGGCCGATGGCTTTGATAATCTGCGTGCGTTGATTGATCCCAAGCGCCGCTCAGGACAGGGAAGCGGCAAGAGTATTCGTCCGCGGCACAGCGCTGGCCGATGGTCATTGCTGTATCCGCCGCATGTAGAGGACAGCGGAAAATCCGTGGAGTCAGTTTGCCGTGTGCTGCTGGAGCGCTATGGCGTAGTGTTCCGCGAATTATTAGCCCGCGAAAGCATGCTGCCACGCTGGCGTGACATGCTCATCTCTTTCCGCCGATTGGAAGATCGCGGCGAAATACGCGGTGGGAGATTTATAAGCAGCTTTATCGGCGAACAATTTGCCCTGCCGGTTGCCGTTGAATCTCTGCGCGCGATGAAGAACCTGCCGCTCACTGGCGAGATTGTCACCATCTCAGCGGCTGATCCGCTGAACCTTGCGGGAATTGTGGTGCCCGGAGACCGCGTGCCAGCAATCTCCGGCAAGTATGTAAGCTTCAAAGATGGCGTGCTTACGGAAACCGCAGAAGCATTCCCGCTCAGCATTGTGAGCCGCCAATGAGTGAAAGTAATGAACTGGTTTTTGGCGAGGATTACTACACAGAAAACGGCAAGTGGGTATTCACCGCAAAATATCTGCTCAATCGCGGATTTTGCTGCCGGTCAGGCTGCAGGCATTGTCCCTATGGATATGTGAAAGAAACAGAGCAGCAATCGCCGCAGATTTCCGCAGATGAACACTAAAAAACTTTGGCCACGAATCTACGCGAATGAGCACGAATCAAAAAAATAACTAGAGGTTTAGCAGCAATAACTTCCTGCATTTTCACGTGCCGTTTTATCTGCGCTTTTCAGCGCAAATCTGCGGCGAAACGTTCATTCGTACCGCAGCGCAATCACCGGATCCAGCCTCGCAGCCTTCACTGCCGGATAAATTCCAAAGAAAAGTCCTACGCTGCTGGCCACACCCAGGGCGAGGAAGATCGCCCAGATCGGCACCGACGAAGGGAAATGGGCGAGCTGCATCAAGAAGCTTATGATGAGCGACAGGATTACGCCCAGAGCGCCGCCAATTCCAGTGAGCGTCATGGCCTCAGTAATAAATTGAAGACTGATGTCACGTTTGCGCGCGCCAATGGCCTTGCGAACGCCAATTTCGCGCGTCCGTTCGGTAACGGACATAAGCATGATGTTCATCACGCCCACGCCACCCACCAGGAGTCCCACGGAAACCACGCACACCACCAGTTTGAAAATGCCGGACATAATGTCACGGAACTGCACGCCGAGCTGCTCCGCGCTGCTGATGCCAAAAGTATCTGGTTTGTTCGGAGGCACGCGGCGGCGGGTGCGCAGCAGGCCGCGAATCTGGTCCTCCGCCACGGACTTCATCCCCGGATAAGCGCCGGCGATCAAAGCGATTTCATCATCCTGCGGATAATGCTTTTTGTACGTCCTGTATGGAATAAATACTTCCACATCGCCGCCCTGGTTCAGCGTGCTTTTCTTTTTATCGAACACGCCGATCACCGTATAGAGGTTGCCATCCACCAGTAGCTGCTTGCCTTCGGCGGATTCATCGGGGAAGAGGCTTTTTTCCGCGTCAAAGCCAATCACCACCACATCTTCGCGATGAAGGTCTTCCTGTTCAGTATAGTAACGGCCTTCTTTCATGCGGCCGTTTACCACGTCAGCATAGCTGGCGGTCATGCCACGAAACGCAATGTTGGATAACTCATGGCCTTTGTAACGTGCCGTGCGGATGGGCTGGGGGCCGTCGCCGATGTGCGCAAGAATTTCAATCACAACTTCTTTTACCGCCGGCAATTCTTCCTGGATTGCGACGCCATCTTCGTACGTGAGCGGCTTGCGCGTGCGCTCTTCAGGCGAGAGCCGCCCAAAGCGTATGCCCGGCTCAAACTTCAGGACAAATAAATTGTCCACGCCAAATTCATTCAGCGAATCCTGCACATTTTTCTCAACGCCCAGCAGGATTGACGCCACCACGATTGCCACCATGGTCCCAATCACCACGCCCAGTACGGTCAGGAACGAGCGCACCTTGTGCGTGCGTATGGTTTCCAGCGCCATCTTTATGTCTTCCAGCAGCATGTTGGAGTGGCTCATGGCTATGATTCAAACCTCATTATGATTCAAACCTCAAGGCTTCAATAGGATTCAGTTTTGACGCTTTATATGCCGGATACACGCCGAAGAAAACTCCTACCATGGTGGAAACCAGCACGCCGGTAATCACCCAGCGGATGGGCAGGTCCATGGGGAAAGAAGTAACCTGGCCTACGGTAAAAGAAATGATCGCTGCCAGAATCACGCCAATCACGCCGCCAATCGTGGCCATTACGCCGGACTCCACCAGAAACTGCATCAGCACGTCGCGCCGCGTTGCGCCCAGAGATTTGCGGACGCCAATTTCACGCGTCCTCTCAGTAACGCTGGCTAGCATAATATTCATGATCACTACGCCGCCAATGCCCAGAAAAATAAAGACCACGCCCATTGACCCGGTGGCCAGCGTGCCCGTAAGGCTGTTGTAAAGCTCCATGATGGCGGAGGGCTCAATCACTCCAAAAGTGTCCACTTGTCTCGCGCCCAGATGGCGGCGCGCCCGCATGAGCACGCGCGCTTCATCTTCAGCAGGCGCCATTAAATCAGCCGCCAGCGCTTTTACATTGATATTCATTGACGTGTTGCTGCCGTAAACCTTGCGCCACGTTTGCACCGGGATATAGACGAAGCTGTCCTGCGACTGGCCAAATGCGCTGCCCATTTCCTTGGCCACGCCCACTACCATATAGGCTTCGCCATCTATATAGATGGATTTGCCGAGCGGATCAACGCTGGGAAAAAATCTTTTGGCAACGTCATTTCCAATCATGGTCACGCTGGAGCGATGCTCGTTGTCTGTGTCCGTCATGTAGCGGCCGCTCACCGGCTCTTCCGTATCAATGCCGCCCATGTTTGCGGTTACGCCGCGAACGTCAATATCCTGAATCGACTCCGTTTTGAATTTCACGGTGCCGTTGTGATGTACTTCCAGCCCCACGGCCTCGGCCAGTCTCATGTTGTCGCGAACGTATTCGTAATCTTCCCAGGTAACATTTTTGTTGCTGCGGGAAAGCTTCACAAACGCCTCCGCGCTGGTGATGAGAGGGAAGCGCTCCACCAGAAAAACGTTGGACCCAAAATTCGCTACCTTGTCTGAAACATATTTGTTCGCGCCCTGCACCATGGAAACCACAATAATCAACGTGGAAACCGAGAGGATAATGCCCAGCAGTGTCAAAAATGAGCGCAGCTTATGCGAGCGCAAAGTTTCCAGTGCGATCATCACAGGTTCTTTCAGGGATATGCCCCTGCGCGCGGCGCGGCCGGCGGCATTGTTGGCTCTGTTGGCAGAAACGCCCTGGTCGGGGCTGTCAGGAATTTGCATGGTATTTTGTGTCAGGTCCTGCTGAAAGTTTAACCTTTTCCTTTATACAAGACGAAAATTCAGGCAAATAGTTCCATGAATGGGAAACCACCGGCATTTTATTGGACGCCAGCCGGGTCCATTGGTTTGACGATTTCCCCCGAGTCAGCGAGAATAGGAAGGTTCGTATGTGGGCCTGTGGCGCAGCTGGGAGCGCGCTTCCATGGCATGGAAGAGGTCGTCGGTTCGATCCCGACCAGGTCCACCAATATTTTCAACAACTTACAGTCTTTCTCCTTTTTCAGTTTCAGCGCATCTGGGCGCAAGTTTACGTTGCTCTTGCTCGGCTTTCTCTGTTTAGGCTTCCTTCCTAGCTCCCTGCTAACAGCCTCAATGGTGGCGCGACACTCTCCGGAATTTCCTGTATGCAAACTCGGTGTTCGTGGCAGCCCTTGAATGCCGGAGCAATCCTTGAACGTCCTTCACCGTACCTTTCTTTTGCACCAGGGTAGCGATCGTTCGCCTATTACTTGGAAAGTCAGCTTAGGTGGCTTAGGTCACGCGCCAGTTTATGCAGAGTACGCTTGCGGTAATTGTCAGGATCAATGAAGCCGCCATCCGCGTTGGGGAAAATGAATGCCTCCGGCGATGATTTGACGGATTGCGCTTTCAAAAGCCAGAGGTCGTCAGACAGCTTCTTCGGAATATGTACGACGGCCAAGCTCTTTTTTGTTTTTCCCCAAGACCGAATTTGGCCTTTGTACACAGTCTCAACTAGTCGTATTGCGGATTCAGCGCGGTTGAAGCACTTCCACCTAATTGCGAATAGTTCTCCTGGACGCAGAGCATTCGTCATATCGAGCTCCAAGATGATCCGGTCGCGAAGAGACAGCTTCGAAAGTACAAGTCGTAGCTGTTCCCAACTCAGCGTAGTTGTATCGGTTTCTCGCAGCTGAGCAGGCACCTTGATCTTCCTGGCGGGGTCCTTAGAGAGGAAGTCCTGGTCGACAACTTCCGAAAAGATATCCCGAATATAAGCTCGTATCTGAAGCACTCTGTCTCTCGATCTAGTCTTAGCTAGGTTATTAAGATGAACTTGCAAGATGAATTTTTCGAAGTTCTCCAGCGGAACCGTATCGAAGTAGTCGATAAGATCGCGTTGAATGATCATTTTTTTCACCTTGGCTGTTTCTTCTTTCCATGTTGCCTCTTTGAGAGGGTAATAGCGGTTGCGCACGAACCAGCCAAAGCTAACAGCGCCATCGTTGGGTGTTCTACCGCTATGGTTTTGCCCGATCACCTTGGTCATTTCACTCCGCAGCTTGTCTTGTGCTTCCCGCTTGGACAACTGTGACTTCGTGCCAAGGACGATTGTGGCTTTCTTGAGTTTTTCTTTCTCCGAGATCGGGTCGTACACCGCCCTGCGGAAGAATCCGTACCACTTTTTTCCGCGAAGGCTGAGCCAACCTCTCTGATTCGACTTACCCATCCATTCCTTAGTTTCTGTGGGGGAAATTAGTGGGCACTCCTATTTTACCTTCGCTTTCTGCGAATGATGGAGAGCCGTTCTCTTTCATTGATGAATTCTTCGATCTTGCTTTTGAGGCCACTCTTTTGGAATTACTTTCTGTGTGGCAGCTGAGCATTCCAGTCCCAAGACCTCGACTGGCAGTGTCCCTAGGACGCACCGAAGCGCTTTGCATAACCTCGTGCTCCCTGCCCATATCCACTGAAATCATTTTGCGCCTGCTGCACCCACCGCCTGTTTAGCGTCAGAGATATGGGACTTGGAAATCCGGAGCCCCACGTTGATCGCGTAATCGAGGCATTCCTTCGCATCGGAGAAGCCGTGGCAGCGCGGTGGATCCAGATGCCGAAAGCAGTCCTGTTGTTACAAATGGCCCCCGAGAACTCGGCTTCCGGGGCGATCTACGTGTACGACCGTCTGAGCCAGAACTTCTATATGTTGTCGTTCGAGGGCCCAGAAGACACCCTCACAGCCGAAGAGTTCTCTAGGCTGCTCCCTGAATATGACCTCCTCCAGTATGCGGAGCATCCCGCAACGTTGCGAGCTCCGATTCACAGCGGCGCCATCGCTTAAACGCTCTTCTGAGCAATTTCATGGAAATTTGACCGAGTCTCTGACCTGGGGTACGAAGATACTGGGAGGTGAAGTATGCAATCTCAACTTTTGGCGACTGATGACATTGTGGCCCGCTACTTTGATCTTTTCGTCAACCGTCGAGCGTACACCGTACAGTCTTCTGCCCCAGATTCCCAAAGAGGTCGGTGTCACTATTATCGCCCGAGAGGTGATGTCTCACTGTCAGAGGCAACTCTTCGGAATCATCTGGAAGCCCGGATCACTATTGGCTTGTATGCCATCA
>DASZMF010000769.1:0-5797 GCA_035552035.1 Candidatus Angelobacter sp. | reverse complement strand
GCTCCGCGACCTTGCGCTTCTGCTCCACCGTGCGGCCTTTCAGCATGGTGACTTGAATCAGTGGCATTCTTTTTCTCCCTTTTGCACGATTTATCTTTTTTGGTTCGCCGCAAATTATAAATCGAAAAAAATGAGGAGCCAGAAACTCTGGCTCCTCGTGAGTTAGCGCAAACAAAAGCTGCCGCAAAGAAAATGTGAGAGTGTTATTTCACTTTTATCTTGGCAGTGTTGGATGAAGATCCGTTGAAGCTGGCGTCACCGCTATATTGCGCGGTAATGGAATGTGTGCCGGAAGCCAGCGCCGTGGTGGAGAACCTGGCCACCCCGCTGCTTACCGCGATTGCATTCGAAATGGGCGTGGTTCCATCGAAGAACACCACGGTCCCAGTCGCCGAACCAGGAGTGACGGCGGCGGTGAAAGCCGCGGGCGAGCCTGCTTTCACACTGTCATCCGGGGCCGTAAGCACCAATGTGGTTTGCGCTTTCTGTACGGTCTGAAGCCGAGCGGGTGAGGTTACGCTGTCAAAGTTGGCATCGCCGCTGTACTGCGCGGTGATGGAATGTGTGCCGGCGCTCAACACAGTTGTAAAACTCGCTGCGCTGCCGCTGAGGGGCACGCTGCCGGAAATTGCCGTGCCGCCATCAAAGAAGACAACGCTTCCAGTGGCCGACACGGGCGCAACGCTGGCTGTGAACGTAAGCGCTGCTCCAGCGACTGAAGGATTTGCGCCGCCAGTCAGGCTCACGCTAATGCTTGCGCTCGGCCGGGCAACGGTTTGTAACAGTATGGGACTTGTGGAAGCGGCAAATTTGTTGTCACCGGTATAGCGCGCGGTAATGGAGTGTGTTCCCAGCGCCAGACCAGAGGTGCTGAACGAAGCAGCGCCATTGCTCAATGCAATGCTTCCGGATATTGGCGTGTCTCCATCCAGGAACTGCACCGAACCTTTGGCAGTGTTGGAGTTGAGCGTCACGGTAAAGGTAAGCGTGCTGCCGGTGACGGATGGATTTGAGCCCGCTGTCAAAGCAACGGACAGATTGCTTGCAGTGGTACGCAGCAGAGTGGCGCTGTTTCTTTCATTCTGGTAGATCAGCGGCCAATCATTGTTCGCTGGATTGTAAGGCGTATGCGAATCCAGAATCGTCACTATGCCAGGAACCGTTGATCCGCCGGAAAGCTGATAGGCAACGGCGATATCGGTGGTTCCGTTCTGGTCAAAGTCGCCAAGCGAAGGCGTAATGCCTGTAAATGGTAAAAGACCATTCGCACCCGTGAGCCGCCACGATTTGGAAACTGTGCCGTTACTGCGGATGGCCTGGACCTGCGGGGTATTTAAATCATTCAACGAAGTAACGATCTCGGGGAAACCGTCTCCGTCCACATCACCAATTACGGCCGGACCGTAACCGACCAAACTGGATGTTTGCAATGGCCATGCGCTGGAGAACGGTGTTCCATTGCTATTGAAGAGAAAGATAGCCGATTGTTTTGCCAGCACAATCTCCTCATGGCCGTCGCGATTGAAATCTCCCACCGCGATTGACGCAGCATCAAATTGCTGGCCCGAACTAACATCAACCGGCCACCCCGCGCGCTCGGTTCCATCCGGCTGGAGCACATGCAGCGTCTGTTGCGGGCCGTTATAGGAAACCACAATAGTTTCGAGTTTTCCATTGTGATCAAGGTCAGCCGCTGCCATGCTGAAAGGTATGCCTGTGAGCACAGGAGCGTTGAACGGTTGTGGCGTGCCATCATGACCAATGAGCTGCAGGCTGTATGTGGTTGCAGAGAGGCCTGCCTGCACCAGAATTTCCCTGGAGCCAGAGCCATTAAAATCGCCCACCAGAAACCGCGGATGATTGAGGAATGATCTGAGGTTATTCTGATCCTGTATCTGGACGGGGAAGCCTGGCGCTTGCTGGCCATTCGGCAGCCAGACAAATAACTCCGCCAGATTATCGAAGAGGTCCGGTCCAATGGCGATCGTATTCAGTTGGAAGGCGTTATTCAGGTCTTCCAATACCACCGGATTATTCTGAAAGAACACGTTGAACGGTCCCGGAGAAAAAATATCAAAGGTGGTATCAGGGTGAATCACGCGTAACACATTGAAGTCGGTCACGATCGCTTCATCGCCGGCAAGACCATCAATGTTGCCAACCGCGGGTTGAGTAGAGCTGCCGGATTGTGCGAGGCTTGTTTGCTCGAAGGATCCATTGGGATGAAAGACCCAGGACGTGGCCGGACTTGTGCCATCGCCGGGACTTGCCATGACCATTCTGAGCGTGCCATCAGCATTGTGGGCCGGCACAATTCCAGAACCTGCGAACGGTCCGGGCTCTACGAATACCGGCCATCCGGTGGAAATCAGGTCTGGCTCCAGATAAACCTGGGTGCAAACCTGTGCAGGCTGAAAGCTGCTTACAATGAGGCAGACCTGGTAGATTCCGGCCTGGGTGATGGAAGAAGTGTCCCAGGTGGCCAACTGTGTATTGGCCAGAGGTGAAAATCCGTTGTTCGTAAGGGTGATTCCTGCTGTCTGCGGGCCGAGCGAAAAATCCTGGTTAGACCATTCGACAATATAGCTCTGGAATCCCGGGCCCGCCGCTGTTCCAACAATGGGCAACAACAGTCCTGGTTTAAATGTTGATAAAGAAGTTGGCGAAGGGCTGGTGATCTGCGCCAGCGTGAGCGTGAATTGCGCTTGCGCG
The DNA here is from genome assembly GCA_035552035.1 of Candidatus Angelobacter sp. GTDB lineage: Bacteria > Acidobacteriota > Terriglobia > Terriglobales > Acidobacteriaceae > Angelobacter. The sequence continues at coordinate 3,085 of DASZMF010000769.1, read as the reverse complement.
GTAAATCCAGTACCGGAGCTGTTGAATACAGTCAGGCGAACTGTGTATGTCCCGCTGAAAAGATTGCTGGGATCCAGCGTACCCAGCACGCCGGATGCCGGCGTGTTGCTGGTAAAAAATGGTGTCCAGAAAAAGGGCTGGGTGCCTTGCCCAAATTCAAGCAGGTAGCTGGCAAAGTTCGGTCCCTGCGCTATGCCCTGAATCGTGAAGGGATCAACCGGGCTGGCGCCAGGCACAATCGCCGTAATTTTTGCCTCTTGCGGATCTACCAACGCAACGGCTGCCGTCGCATTTAGACTGCCGGGACCAAATCTTGAATCGAAAGCCACTGGAGTTGCGGACGAGCGCAACACCAGGCGCACCGTTTCTGCTGAATAATCAGGATGCTGCGATAACACAAGAGCAGCCACGCCTGAAACGTGCGCGGCAGCCATGCTGGTGCCGGTCATCCGGGCATAGCCGTCTATAACTGGGTTGCCCTGAAACGTATTGGCCGCCTGCAGGGAAAGAATATCTTCTCCGGGAGCAGTCACATCAATCTTTGGGCCAAAGTTTGAGAAGAAGCTGAAGTTGCCGAACGGGCCGGACGAAGCCACGGTGATGGCCTCAGGAGAATTTCCGGGAAAGAAATTGTTGGCGTCCTGGCTTTCATTGCCTGCCGACGCAACAAAAACCACGCCCATACTGGTGGCAAACTGGATTGCATCTTCAATGGTTTGCGAATCCCCAATTACAGATTCCACGTCCCATGAGGCGTTAATCACATCAGCGCCATTGCTGGCCGCGTACAGAATGGCGGGAGCAAGGGTAAAGTCAAACCCAATGCCGAAATCAGCGAAACCCTTCAGCGCCATAATCCTTGCATGCGGGGCAACGCCAATTACGCCGATACCGTTGTTTCCCACCGCAGCGATGGTACCGGCCACATGGGTGCCGTGGCCGTTGCGGTCAATAGGATCATTGGTGTTGGAAAAGAAATCCCAGCCGCGAACATCGTCGATAAACCCATTGCCGTCGTCGTCAACAAAATTGCCGCCAATTTCATTTGGGTTCGTCCAGATATTGGCTGCCAGGTCAGGATGGTTATAGTCAACTCCTGTATCAATCACAGCTACTACTACGCCATCACCTTGCGTGGTATCCCAGGTCGCAGGAGCATTAATTGCGAACAGGCCCCATAGGTCAGCATATGGCTGGCCCCATGTGCCGCTAGTTGCCAGAAAAGGATCATTAGGAAGCTGCTTGATAGCGAATGTATGCTCTGGTTCAGCAAACTCAACTTCCGGGTCAGCCTTGAGCTGGCCCAGGATGCGGGTCTTCTCCGCGGCAGATACGCTGCCAAGCTCAAGAACATAGGTCCGGGAAATTTCAGGTGCTGCCATGGGATGAGCCACGCGTTGTGCACGCCGGGCAAAACGCTGGCGGATATGCTCAGCTACCTGTGCGTCTGACCAGCCATGCTGCTTCTTAAGCCGGATTATCTGCGGATAAAGCGGCGATATCTGCTGCGCTGAATGCCGCCGCAGGAAGTCTTCAATCCTGGCATTTCCGCTCTGTCCGGCATGTATATGCATTGCCTTGTCTGACTGCGCGGAGGCGCCGTTCAATTGCGTCTCTGTTTCCCCGGCCAGTGATGGCTTGAGTTTGACGATGATCCGTTGCGTGGTTTGCGCCGGGACAGTTGCCGCTGTTTGGGCCTGCATAAGTCCATGCGAGGCAAAGAACAAACAGAATATGAGAAGTCCAATAATTATCGGGTAGGTTGATTTTGCAGGCTTGGCTATGGCAAATGATAACTGGCAGGAAGACAGGCGGCTTGCTACAGACATGAGCGCTCTCCGTTACTATAAAAAAATAAATATGGGTTGATTAGCTTGTGGGTGAAATAGATTGTAGCGCAGGTGGGATAGATTTGTAGTGTAGATTTAAATAAACTATAGACGTCTATAGTTACTTTGGTAGCTGTTCCATGTTTTTGGTCTGTGTAGATTTGCAAAAACGACCAAAGGCGACCAATGTACGGCGAAACTGGAAGAACCTATGAAGACGAAACGAGCTAGATTGCCATGTGGAAAACTGCGCTGGACGCACGGACGGCTAGCGGGACAATGTATCGGCGGGAAAAATAAAGGGGTTGAGCCGCCAGTCAGGCTGCCCAACCCATTGGGCGGTAACCCAAATAGCTATTTAATCAGATCGTATCCGGCAAAGAAGTAGCCCAACTCAAAGCGGGCAGTGTCTTCAGCGTCAGAGCCGTGGATGGCGTTGTGCTCAATGCTGGAAGCCCATTTCTTGCGGACCGTGCCTTCTTCAGCGTTCGCCGGATTGGTTGCGCCCATGAGCTTGCGCAGATCGGCAATGGCATTTTCTTTTTCCAGTGCCATGACCACCATGGGACCGCTCGACATAAACGAGGTCAGCGAATCAAAGAACGGACGGCTGGCATGGACGGCGTAAAAGCCCTCGGCTTCCTGCTTGGTGATGACCACCATTCTCAGGCCCACGATACGGAACCCGTTTTGCTGAAGCATATGAAGAATATCGCCGGTTGCGCCTTTGGCGACTGCGTCCGGTTTTACGATGGAAAATGTGCGTTGAATACTCATTGCTGGTCATTGCTCCTGTTTGCGATTCAAAAATATATAGGTAGGACGCATCATGCTGCGTCTCTACTTTTAAAATTCTCAACTCTGGGCGCGCGCGGAACTTCTTTGCGTCCTTCGCGACCTTTGCGGTAAGTCCCCGGTACTTAAATCTTTGCCGTGCCAATGTGATCGAGTAGCGTCTGCGCCATCATGGCCGGAGATTTTGCCACTGCGATTCCCGCAGCTTCCAGCGCTTTGATTTTTTCTGACGCTGTGCCGTGTCCGCCAGAGATAATTGCGCCGGCGTGGCCCATGCGGCGTCCGGGGGGCGCGGTCTGTCCGGCGATGAACGAGACGACTGGCTTTTTTACATGCTGCTTCACGTACTCAGCCGCAGTCTCTTCCGCGTTGCCGCCGATTTCGCCGATCATGATAATGGCATGCGTTTCCGGATCTTCATTGAAGAGCTTCAGCGCATCCACAAAATTGGTGCCGATGAT
>DASZMF010000768.1:0-2304 GCA_035552035.1 Candidatus Angelobacter sp. | reverse complement strand
GGCCAGCCTTACACGCCTGAGCAAGGAAACGCCGAGGCTCTCCTGGGATCGCCCTTCGGGAACGTATATGACACCGGCTGGGTCTCTGCCTTTGTTGGCATTGACGTAGCGCGGCCTTTCGCGGGCAGCTCCAGCGCTGCGGCAAACACCGTAGGCGCCTTTGCCCACGATGCCTGCGGCGCAACGGCAGTAGCCTGCTCCACGGCGAACCGGACAGCCCTGGCAGCGTTGCCAGTCAACCAGCTGGTCAGCATCAATTCGCTGAACAATGGCACGATCACCACTATCACCAACAGCCAGGTTCGCTACATCATGAACACGGCTTCAGCGCAGACCATCTTCGGGACGCCGTTTGGTAATGTGTCCCGCAACCCGGCGTCAGACGCCATTTCCAACATTGTGAATTTCTCGGTTTACAAGAACATGAAACTGGGCGAACACGCAACATTTGAAATGCATGCAACGGCGCTCAATGCCTTCAACCACTTCAACTTTGGCAGCGTGGTTCCGAACCTGGAATTTGCCGGCGTTGGCTCCTTTGGAGCTGACTTCGCCAATCCAAACGTAACCGCCGCGAGCGGCCGCACGTTGTTTGTGGGAGGCGTGGTCCGTTTCTAGAACTTAACCAAGGTCGCTCCTTGATCTGGCCCGCCGGTGTAAAAACCGGCGGGCTAATTTTTGCGCCAAGGAAAATTCCGGAAGGCTATTGCGAGCTTGATGGGAGATTTGCTTTTCAGGCTTGATCTGAGACCGCTTTGATTTTGGCCATGCCTTTGGCGAATGCGCCGCCGGCCAGCGCCAACACCACGGGAAAACATTCCAGCATGTAACGCGGCTCGGGATTTTCCAGGCTGCTGAGAAACATGGACCGCAGAAGAATGAAGCTGACTACAAAGACGCCGGCAAGGCCGAGCTTCCATTGCATCCAGCCGCGGAAACAGGCAAGCAAGAAAAACAAATTCAACGCGGCCCAGACTATTGCGAAGGCGCTTTCTTTTTTGTGCTCGCTGAAATTCCACCAGCGCGTGTCAACATACAGAATCTCAGTGCGCGGCCGCAGCCACATATCGGCGGTGCGCAAGAAAGGCAGCCAGATGGTATAGCGCATGGGATTGTATTCCACGCGGGAGCGGGCAATGGCATCAAACTCGGCGTCCAGATCGGCATCGACAGAAAGCTGGTCGTTATAGCGCGCAATCAGGTCCAGCGTTTTTTGATATTGCGGAAGCCCGTCAAAGGCACGCTCCGGCAGGTCTTCTGGATTTACCGGCTCACCCGATACGTGCCAGTACACGTCTTCCACGGAAACGTAATCGGCCATCCAGGTTTTTACCCAGTGATCAAAGCCGTGGGGAACAAACTCTCCGGGATCGTTGGCATATCTTGAAGCCAGCGGCTGCCACAGATGGAACACACGCCAGTTGCGGACAGCCCATGGCGTAAGCGGCCCCAGGCTGACAACTGCCAGCAGCACGCCCGCGACCAGCACCTGACGTTTATTCGTTTTGCGGAAAAACAAGATGAGCAGGGCCAAGCCAAGGGCGGCCAGCACCAGGCCATTGTCAGGCCGCATAAAGATGGCTGCGGCGCTCCAGAGGCCGGTGACGATCCAAAGATGCCACTCGGCGGTTTCTTGTTCTTGTTCAAGTGCTTTTAAGCCGCGCACGCCGTAATAAAAAGCGTGGGCCAGGCAAAAGATTGAGAGTGTTTCAGAAAGCGGCGCGGCTACATAGTTCGCAGTGAAAGGGCAGAGCGCAGCCAGCAGATACGCGGCTTTGGCGGCGCGTTCATTCATCAACTCAAGGGCCAGCGCGGCGATGACCAGGCAGCTATTGAGATCGATGAGGGCCTGCGTGACCATAACGGCGGTGTAATGCTCGCGGCCAAAAATCTTAAACATCACGACCAGAAATGCAGGATAACCGGGCAGGCGGATGAGCGTGGGCCGAACCAGGCCATTGTCAGTCAGGCCGAAAATGCCGTGGTCCATCCAGTTCTTGGCGATGTCACCATAGACCAGCGTGTCCCCGGCAATGTGGGGAAAGCGGAATACAAAGATGAGCCGCAGGGCCAGTCCGGCGATTGTCGCCAGTAGAACGAAGAGCCAGTTGCGCCGTACAAATTCAATAAGTGTCTTCATGGAATAGAGAGGCCAGTGTAAAGGGGGAGCTTGTTGCACACAACTGTATTGCAAATTTTCACCACGGAGCCCTGGAGAAAATCGGATGATCGCTCGTGATCTGGTGATCTGGTGATCTGGTGATCGGATGATCGGAAAATCAACAACCTTTAGATCGCCGGGAT
>DASZMF010000767.1:0-3238 GCA_035552035.1 Candidatus Angelobacter sp. | reverse complement strand
GCGGCGCGCAAGCAGTCTCCGCCTGAAGATTAGCACAGCCGCGCGGGCCGCAGCAGTGCCTTATGGGCATACCCCAAGCACATTACCCAGATACATTACCTAGACACCTCAGGCGGTGCTCTCAAGGCTTGGGTACCACGGTTACAAGAAAGGTGATTGCGCCGGGGCGAACCTTTAGAGACAATGAATCCGATGCGTAAATCATATTTTGCCCTTTATTCAATCGTATTGATCACAGCTTCTTTGGCTGTGTCCCAGACCACATCTTCTTCCACGACAATCCAGGATCCCCGGGCCAAACAGGCATGCGCCGCCGTGGACCAGGTTGAGCCGCCTGCGGGAGACCGTCCTACGTCCGATGAGGAAAAGTCTCTTGGCAGCTGCGTCTCTGTGGACGCATATTATGGGCTCGGCGAGCCGGCTGATCTGGTGAAGGCGCGCAAGTGCGCTTTTGCAGAGATGGATCGCGGCGTAAAACTTGCGCTCAGCGGAAAAGCTATTTTGTCCATGATCTATGCCAACGGCAAAGGCGTCGATCGGAACTATGATTTTGCCATCAAAATGGCTTGCACCATTGGCGACTCGGCGGGAGACGGCGCTGGCCGCGTGTATCAGCTATTGCGAATAAAGAAAGAGAACCCGGCAGGCGAAGGCCGGTACTCTGTTTGCGATCACAGCAGCGGCCGCGATCTCTACGAGCAGTGCGCCATCTTAACCTCCCGGTTCGATAAGATTGCACGCGACGAGAGCCTGGAGAAGTTTATTGCCAAGTGGAGCGCGGGCGATAAAAAAGCTTTCCACGTGTTCTGGTCCGAAGAGGAAAAGTTCGCCAAAATTCAAGCGACGAATGGCGTGGATCTTGAAGGCACGTTTGAAATTCAGGAAGAGGTCTTCATCATGAATAATATGGTGGAGGCCCTGGAAAAGTTTGAGCAGGGCGAGCTGCCGAAGCATTCAGCCGATGAAGCGCACACGGCGCAGGCGGCCGAAGCTGCTGAATACGAGAAGACGCAAACCGGCAGCGTGGCCAAGTGGGACACAATTACGCGCGAAGGCGTGAAGACCAGCGAAGAGGCGTGGCGCCATTACCGCAGCGCGTGGCTGGCTTTTGCCAAGGTGAAATATCCTGCGGTCTCCGCGGACAGCTGGGCCACATGGCTCGATCAGGAGCGCACTGCTGCGCTGACCAAGTTCGCGCACTAGAGTGAGAACAAGCCAGACATCAGTCCAGGCGGGTTGCAATTGCGATTAGGCGGTGACATCGAGAATTGGTGGTGAGTCATCGTTGCTTCCGGCTTCCTGGGCCAAATCCACCAGTTGCGTGTGATGGTGCAGCGAGTGAGCTTCGTTTTTCAGGAGAGCGAAGGACTCGCGCGCGCCAGCCAGATCGAGTGCTCGAATTGCCCTTCCAATGGCGTCAAAAGCAGGGTGCTCCATGGGAAAAGCCTGGCCGAACTCGGGAAGCGCGTTTACGAGAGCATTGAATTCAGTGCCGGCCAGCGCCAGGTCACCCTTTTCCAGGGCCCGGCCAAGACGTTGCATATGTGCGTTCCATTGTTGAAATTGCGGATGACGCTGCTGCCGCGAGCCGCTGCGGTCAGTGATTCGATCTATGCCACCGACCTCCACTACATCAAATGAGCTGGATGACCACTCCATGTTGATACTCTTTCAGTTTAACTATCGGCAGAATTCGCTTAATCTTGAGTCGTGGGCTGGCCTGCCGGGCCGGATCATGAAAATTATCATTTTTCGAATAGGTGTTATCTGACAAATGACGCCCGGCCTTATCGCTGGGAAGAAAGGCCAATCATTATGGCATCAAGCGCATCATCTTCAGCTTCGGATTCCAGCCGTCAACTTCTGCGCCACACCCTGGCCACCCTGGCTTATCGCGCGAGCAAAACGCTGCGTGACGCGCCGGATAGTTTCGCCACGTTCAGCACCGGGGAAAAAGGCAGAACGCCGGCGCACGTGCTGGCCCACATGGGTGATCTTTTTGACTGGGCGCTATCCATTGTGAAAGGCAAGCAGGCGTGGCAGGACTCTGAGCCGCTGGCGTGGCCGCAGGAGATTGAGCGCTTCTTCAAGACGCTGCAGGCCTTTGATGATTACCTTGCCTCAGACGTGCCTCTCACCGTTTCTGCGGAAAAGCTTTTCCAGGCGCCAATCGCTGACGCGCTGACCCACACCGGACAGATCGCGATGTTGCGCCGCATGGCTGGCTGCCCAATGCGCGGAGAAAATTATTTTCGGGCAGAGATTGTTGTGGGGCGCGTAGGCAAAGACCAAACCGCGCCTGGACGCGAATTCTGATTCGCCAGCGGTCGCGCCCCGCGCTGACAATATTTCTTACTGACTTGTCTTTACTGAGTCTGTCCTACTGAACTTATCTTACTGAACTTGTTCCTGGTGCAAGCTTGCTCCATTGGCTGAGGTCAAAGTTCCGGGAGCCTCTTCTTCTTCAATCAGGTCTGAGAGTGTGAGACGCAAATTGCCCTGGTTGGTGGAATAGCCGAGGGCCGTGGAAATTGAAATGGTGCCGGCGCGCACCATTTTTTCCAGTTCCTGATCAAAAGCCTGCATGCCGTCAAGGTTGCCGTCGCGAATGGCATCCAGCAGAGTCTTGCCTTCACGCTCGCCGTGCTCCATGTATTCACGCGTGCGCTGATTGGAGCGCAGGATTTCAATCGCGGCTATGCGTCCGGCATTTTCTTTGCGCGGCACCAGTCGTTGCGAAACGATCCAGCGGAAACACCCCGCCATGCGTGTGCGGATCATCTGCTGCTCGGCCATGGGAAACACGCCCACAATGCGTTCCACGGTTTTTGAGGCGTCAATCGTATGCAGCGTGGAGAACACCAGATGGCCGGTTTCAGCGGCTTCCAGCGCGGTCTCAATGGTTTCGCGGTCGCGCATCTCGCCCACCAGAATCACTTTGGGCGCCTGCCGCAGGGCCGCGCGAAGAGCGAGGGCAAACGTCGGGGTGTCACTGTGCAGTTCGCGCTGATGGACTGTGCTCTTTTTGTGTTTATGAATAAATTCGATTGGATCTTCAATCGTCACAATATGGTAGGAGTGTGTTTCATTCATCAGGTCAATGATGGCTGCCAGCGTTGACGACTTGCCCGATCCCGTAGGGCCGGTGACCAGAACGATTCCATTTTTCAGGTCCACCAGCTCTTTCAGTTTTGGCGGCAGGTGCAGCTTCTCAAAGCTGGGAATGCCGGTGGAGATC
>DASZMF010000766.1:0-5184 GCA_035552035.1 Candidatus Angelobacter sp. | reverse complement strand
GACCAACTCTTTACCCTGTTGATGCCAGATTTACGCCGTCTTGCTACCCGCTGCCTGAGCCGTGAGCGTCGTGGCCATACTATCCAGAGAAGCGACCTGATAAATGAGTGTTTTATAAGGCTCTTGAATGGCAAGAAGGTTGATTGGCGGAATCGCATGCATTTCTTCGCTATAGTCATTAGGAAGATGCGCCACATTCTGATTGATTATGCGCGCAAAAGAGGCAAACACCAGATGGTCCCACTGGATGGTTTGCCTGAAGGAGCCCTGGCGAAGAAAAACTGGCTTGAGATTTCTGTTGCGATAGACAAATTATTGGATGAGTTGGAAAAAAAAGATCCAACGAAATGCAGCGTGCTGGTTTGCCGCGCCTATCTTGGCCTGGCCATCAAGGAGACAGCGGAAACCCTGGGCCTGACTGAAGCTGTTGTTGAACATGAATACCACCGAGCGCGGCGGTGGCTATTTGAGAGATTGAGCGAGGAATAATGCAAGACCGAGCAGAACAATTAATGAGCTTGGCGAAGAAGGCCCTTTTAATTCCGGCAGAAGAGCGCACCACATTTTTGCAGGCCGCTTGCCCTCAGGGTAGCGACCTTTTCGATGAAGTCTCTGAGATTGTGGAGTGGGAAGATCGCATGGGCGACTTTATGCGCGATCCTCTGATCGAACTGATCGACCTGGAAGGACTGGACCGCCCGTTTAGTGCGGGCCAGCTGATTGCCGATAGGTTCGAAATTCGCCGCGAAGTTGGCGATGGCGGCATGGGCGTGGTGTATGAAGCTTTTGACCGCGAACGCAAAGAACGCATCGCCATTAAATGCGCCAAACTAGGATACGAACGCCTTGCGCCAGAACTGAATGGAGCGCTGAAGGTCCGGCATTCGAATGTCTGCCAGGTGAATGATATTCACAAGATCTCCAATGATCTTGGCGAGTTTCGTTTTATTACCATGGAGTTTCTGGAGGGAGAGACTCTTCAGGGCCGGCTTGCACAAGGTGCAATGCAATCGCCTGAAGCGTTGAAGTTTGCCCGCCAGCTCTGCAGCGGATTGGCGGAAGCCCATCGCAGCGGGGTAATCCACGGCGATCTCAAGCCTGCCAATATAATCCTCACTCCTGAAAAAGATTCGTCTGAAAATAATCAGGAGCTTCGGGCGGTCATCACCGATTTCGGCCTGGCAGTAGATGAAGATGGAAATACTGACCTGCTCGGCGGCACTCCCGCCTATATGGCGCCGGAATTAAAAGAAAACGGCCGCAACTCTACCGCCTCTGACGTGTATGCGCTGGGCGTGATCCTGTATGAAATGGTCACCGGACAAAAGCCATTTCCAAAAGCTGAAGCAAGCAAAAATGCCGTACCGGCAGCAGAAGCCGCCATTCAGCTGGTGCGAGAAAGTCCAGTTCCACCCGGCAAGTTGGTAAAGCACCTTCCCCCCGTTTGGGACAAGGCCATTCTTCCTTGCCTTGCTCCTCTTCCGGAAAAAAGACCATCCGTTGAACAAGTGCTGGCGGTTCTTAGGCGCAAACCTTTCTATCGCCGGCCTGAGTTTCTCATGTCCGCCGCTGCCGCGCTTCTCTTTCTTACGATAGCAATGGCCGCATGGCCAACCATTAAGACCTTCTTCTGGCCCGATATCCGGCTGGCCGTTCTGCCCGTGCAGGCCCCCCCAGATCTCGTGAAACAAGGCACAGGTATTGCTAAGGATCTGGCGGAGCGATTAAAGCAGTTGCAGAAACCGGGTGCCACCATGAGCGTGATACCGCCATCTGATACTGCACAAGAAGAAGTGACTACACCCGAACAGGCCGGCCGCATTTTGCATGTGACACATGCTTTGCAGCTTAAGCTCTCACACCAGGGAACAGATATTGTTGTTGAGCAATCCCTGGTAGAACTGGCCCAGCTAACGCAAGTCAGCAGCTCTTCAGCGGCTTACTCTCCACAGGCAGCAGGCGATATTCCTGGAGCATTGACTGGCGCAGTTTCAAGCGCATTGCATTTAGCGCATGCCAGGGGTGCGGACGATATTTCTCCAGCAGCAACCGTTACCTATGATCGAGGATTGGCTGATCTTGCCGGTGGCACTTACAGCTATGACAATGCCATCCAGAGTTTCCAGGAAGCAGCGACGCTAGACCTGCATTCAGCTTTACCGTGGGCAGGCCTGGCGGACGCGCAGATGCAAAAATTTGAAGCCACTGGCAACGATCAATGGCAGAAAGCAGCGCACGACTCTCTGCAAAAAGCTGAATCGCTCAACCCTGATTCAGTGCGTGTTTTACTGGCTGCCGGCTATCGAAGTTTGAAAGAAGGCAAATATCCAGATGCCATGGACCGCTACAACCGTGTTCTGGAAATCGATCCTCATAATATTGAAGCGCTCCAGTACAAGGGATTTACGCTGGATGGAGAGAATAAGCCAGAAGCTGCCATTCAGAATTTTCGCCTCGCCATTGCACAGGATGACAAATTCTATTCGTCGTATGAAACATTTGGTTCTTATTATTTCAACCGCGGGCTCTACCCGGCGGCTGAGGCGCAATTCAGAAAAGGAATTGAAATAGCTCCCGGAAGGCCGGACGCCCTCGCTAACCTTGGCGCTGTACTCGTGGATGACTGCAAATATGAAGATGCGATAACAGAACTTAAGAAAGTGCCGGAAGACAAAAGGACTCCGCAAGTGTGGAACAACCTTGGGGCAGCCTATGCAGCGCTGGGTAAAGATGATCTGGCCGTATCGTTTTACCGCAAGGCAATTGAGAAGTATCCCGGCTATGTCCGGTATCAACTCAATCTGGGTGACTCTGAGCGCCGTTTAGGTAACTTAGCGGCAGCTACCGCTGCCTATGAGGAAGGGCTTCGGCTGGTGAACGCGCAACTGAAGTTGAACCAACAACAGCCGCAAGAGTTGGCTTTGCGGGCCAATCTTGGCGCCCGGCTGGGAAAAACCGACGAAGCCATCCATGACATTCAATCCGCAATCTACTCCTGGCCGAAAGATAGCCAGGTCATTCGTTATACCTTCCTTGCCTATGTTGCTATGGATAAAGGAGATTCAGCTGCTGCGTTTGAAGCGCTTAAACAAAGCACTCCTAATCTGGCAAAAGAGCTAGCTTGTCATCCAGACTTGGCGGAATTCCGCAAGAATTTGCGCTTTAGAGAATGGATGGACAATAAGCTTAAAGGAGTATAAGAGAATGGCTCTAACCAAACCTCAGTTAGTCATCACTCACACCATAAACCTGGATTGGGACACGGATAACCAGACCATTAAAGTTCCGATCCAGCCAACCATGAACGTCGGTGATACCGTAACTGTTACAACTACTTACGGTAAAAATGCGATGATCCGGTTCCTTTCACCCTTGGGTGATCCTACGGTAACAGTAAAACAAGGCGATGTGGTCACACTGCTGGTGGGCGGCATTTACCAGTTCGAATGCATTATCGACGGGAAACAGGCAAAGAATGGCGGGGGCGTTGAAGTGATTCCCCACAAACCATAACCCAGACTCGCTGCACTACACACAAATGAGTCATCCAGCATAAGGTTGAGAGTAGATTGAGCCGACGGAATTTTCACGCAGCCGCAGTAAGCGCAGTGCCCCTTGAACTCCCATAAATGAAAAAGATTCGTTTTGCGGAGAAGGTTACAGGTTATAGAGACGGCCCCGGGAAACGCCGTCTCTTTCTTTTTGTCTGCGAAAATCTGGCATTGTAACGCAGAGCCTAATCCCCATGGCTGGACTGCCTGCCCTCCGCCGGGCCGGGCATGCTAAACTAGGCGGCGCAAAGGCCCATCCGTTTAAACTGCGAGCGCGCATGCCTGTGAAAATTGTTCCCATGATTCACGTTCCTGACGTCAGCGCCACGGCTGAATGGTACACATCCATTGGATTCGAACTGGTCCGGCAAAATGTAGAAAACGGTAAAACTAACTGGGCCCTGCTAAAACTGGGAGAAAGTGAGATCATGCTCAACTGTGGCGGGCAGCCAAGCGCGGCCCATCGGCGTGAATTTGATTTATATATTCACATCGACCAGGTTGACCACCTGTTTGCCCAGCTGAAAGACAAAGCCCAGACCGTGGAACCTCCGCATGACACCTTCTATGGCATACGGGAATTTATTATTCGCGATAACAATGGGTTCTGGATTACCTTTGGACAGCCGATAGAAAGCTGACTCGTTCGCGTAACGCGTGATAAGAACGGCTTCTTGTTTACCACACCGCTCATTTCCTGATCTGCGTTTCTCTGCGCAAATCTGCGGCAAAGCACTTCCGCTTCGCCACCGCTCACTCTCTCTGATAGGCTTAATCGCATTAGCCGGCGATGAGTGATTCCCCTACAGCCATTGAATTCGCGAACGTCACCTACCGCATCAGCGGTAATCGCACTCTTATCTCTGATCTCAACCTCAGCATCCGCCGTGGTGAAACGCTTATGCTGCTGGGACGCAGCGGTTCTGGCAAGACCACCACGCTCAAGCTGATCAATCGTCTGCTGGAGCAGACAGACGGGCAGGTTCTGGTGGATGGCCGCTCCACCGCGGAGTGGGACGTGATCCAGCTTCGCCGCCACATTGGCTATGCCATTCAGGAAGCAGGCCTGTTTCCGCACTACACCGTAAAGAAAAATGTTGCGTTGGTGCCCCGGCTCGAACACTGGGACACGGCGCGCATTGATGCGCGGGTGCGCGAAGTTTTGCATCTGGTCGGCCTGCCTTATGAGCAGTATGCTGAGCGCTACCCTAACCAGCTTTCTGGCGGACAGCGCCAGCGTGTAGGACTGGCACGCGCTTTGGCGGCTGATCCGCAAATTCTTTTAATGGATGAACCCTTTGGCGCGCTCGATCCTATAACCCGCGCGGAACTGCAGCATGAATTTATTGAGCTCAGGAAAAAGCTGAGCAAAACCGTGGTTTTTGTGACGCATGATGTGGCAGAAGCTTTACTGCTGGGTGACCGGATTGCCTTAATGGATTCCGGCCGGCTCAAAGGAGTTTTTTCACCCGCAGAATTTCTGCGATCGACTGATGAACTGGTCCAGCCGTATATCGCCGCGTTCCGCGCTGGACATCTGTTGCTGGACGCTCAATCCGTGGACAGTAAGTCCTTGGAAACTAAATCATGACATCCAATTCTGAATCTCCCGGAGCCTAGCGCATGTCATTGC
>DASZMF010000765.1:0-5792 GCA_035552035.1 Candidatus Angelobacter sp. | reverse complement strand
CCAGCAGCGCCACATAAGCAGCGCTTGTACGCAAAGCTTGTTCGATTGCCTCTTCGTCAAAGAGCCCGCGGCTGGCGACCACAACATAGCGATCCGCGGCCTGCGGCAACAATGAAAAATCTAGCACGTGCAAAATCCGGTCTGCATCCGGCATCTCCGCCAGCGCAAGCAGCGGATCAACTATCGTGACATTGAAATTCAATAAGCGGCCAAACTTCGCCAGCGCCTGCGCCACGGCATCGCGGCCACCAATAATCAACTCTGGCTTATCTGCAGGAAGATCAGCCCTGCTCTCCAGCGGCGTGATCTTTAGTTGCGCGCCTTTTAGTGGCGCGGCACTGGAACTGTCCGTTCCACCCGGCTTCCCTGCTTCCGCGTTTTCAAATTTTTTATATTCTTCCTGGCTATCGATATCCAGCAGCACGCCGATATCCTCCACCGCGAGCTTGCGAATATTCTCAGTATGGTTGCCAAAAATCGCGCGACACCCAACATCGCCAGTCAGACTTTGCAACTCTGCAAATACCGAGCGATCCAGCAGCACCGGGTTCCCGCGAAAACCGTTAAAAGCCGGAACAATGATCTGCGGCTTTTCTTCCTGGTTTACATTCTGGTTTACATCCTGATGACACGCAATCAACTGATTGATTGTCTCTGGCCTGACAAAAGGCTGATCGGCCAGCACAATCAGCGCCGCGCTCGCGCTGGCATCCACAGCAGCCAACCCCGTGCGCAGTGACGTGCCCATGCCCTGCTGATAATCCTGATTGCGCACAATCCTCACGCGCTCGGTGGATATTTCTTTCTCCACGCTCTCCGCGGCATGTCCCAGCACCAGTACAATCTCACTCACATTCGATGCACGCACATTTTTCAGCGTGTGTTCTAAGATCGTCTCGCCGGCCAGACGGAGCAACTGCTTAGGCGTGCCCATGCGCCGCGACATGCCGGCCGCCAGCACAATCGCCGAAACTCCAGATTGTTTTTCCCTATCACTCATCGGTCTGTGCAACTTACCCAACAAACCTACCCACCAAACGATTTGAAGTCAATTTGCGCCCGCTTCAGCGTTCATCCTCAACTTGTTGTACCGTATTCATTACGGAGATATTTGACGGAATGATAAAGACCGAATTACCTGAACCGTGGTTGCGCGGCACATTGTCGGAAATACCAGCCGTGCAAAGAGCCGTGCTGCACGCGCTGGAACTGGCCAAGGAAGACCTTGAGCGCTGGTGTGACGGCCTGAGTGACGAAGAATTAAATTCCCGTCCAAGTGGCATTGCGCCGGTGGCCTTTCACATCCGCCACATCGCCCGCAGCATGGACCGTTTGCTGACCTATGCCGAAGGCAACCAACTGACCGCCGAGCAAATTTCACTCATGAAGAGTGAGATGGATTCCACCGGCAGCAGAAACGAATTGCTGGCCGGACTTGTAGTGGCCTTTGCCAAGAGCGGCAAGCGCATTCGCGCTTTTACGCCGCAACAAATGGAAGAAGAGCGCAGCGTGGGCAGAAAGCAGCTTCCCACATCCGTTGGCGGACTGCTCGTCCACGTGGCCGACCATACGCAACGTCACGTAGGCCAGGCCATTACCACTGCAAAAATAGTAGTCGCCCAAAGAAAATAAATCCTGCGCTAGCAAGCTCCCAATAGCTGGCGAGTCCTCGTGCCCTGCCCACTTAAGTACTCATTAA
Source organism: Candidatus Angelobacter sp. (assembly GCA_035552035.1). Classification (GTDB taxonomy): domain Bacteria; phylum Acidobacteriota; class Terriglobia; order Terriglobales; family Acidobacteriaceae; genus Angelobacter. The sequence goes on along the minus strand of DASZMF010000765.1, from coordinate 4,093 downwards.
AGTTATCTTATCGGCTCGTCGATAGATTTAGATATGAGCTTTCGTGAAGTAGCCGCCAAGACTGAAAGAGTTCTCCAGGAAAACGCACTCCGTGCCAATGCCCGTGAAGGGTCGCTGTTTGAAAACATTGACTCGCTCACGCCGGAAGAAGTGGACATGCTTCCCTTCGGCGCAATTGAGCTGAACACCAACGGCATTATCCTTAAATACAACGACTTTGAATCGGCATTTGCCGGCGTTCCTAAAACATCAGCCATCGGCAAAAACTTTTTTACCCAGGTAGCTCCGTGCACCAACGTGCAGGAGTTCCACGGTCGCTTCAAAAAAGGCGTGGCCGCCCAGGAACTCCATGAGACGTTCCACTATCACTTTGCCTTCAAGCACAATCCCTGCAACGTGACGATTACTCTTCTTTATAGCGAGGTAAGCAGCACAGTCTGGGTATTTGTGCGGCCTTCGTAAAACGCGGACTATAAATTTTTGGCGATCCTCGCTTTTCGTGTTCTCCGCGGACTGTTTAAGGCGCGCGTTTGAAAGTGATCTCGCAAAAGGCGACAATGCTCTGTAACCATCGCTCGTGCATGGGAGGAGATACATGTCCATTGTCGAAGACCGTCCGTGCTCTGCAGCTTCCGTCCAGCGGATCCTGGCATCCGCGCGCTTTGCCGCAGAGAAGCACGCGCAGCAAAAACGCAAAGGCGCACAAGGTGAACCTTACATCAATCACTTGGTAGAAGTAGCGGATCTTCTTGCTGCCAGCAGCGACGAACTGGATACAAACCTGATCATGGCCGGATTTTTGCACGACACCGTTGAAGACACCAGCGTCACATTCCAGGACTTGGAAAATCATTTTGGCCGCGATGTTGCCAGCTTGGTAGCAGAAGTCACAGACGACAAATCTCTGCCCAAAGAAATGCGCAAGCAATTACAAGTGGACACGGCGCACAAAAAATCTGAGCGCGCACAAACGCTCAAACTGGCGGATAAAATTGCGAATCTTCGCTCAATCTTAAAGAGTCCGCCCACGGGTTGGAACCTGGAAAGAAAGCAGCAATACTTTGAATGGGCGCGGCAGGTCATCTCCGGCATCCAGGCGCCGAATCCTTATCTAAAAGCAGAGTTCGATAAAACCTACAAAATGGTTTCACAGCTCTGACGAGTCGAAGGAGTTCAAGCAGCTACTCTGGTCTGGGTTGCCTCCTGTAATCGCATAAAATTTCCAGCAAAACCAGACAAATCCAGCTCTCCTTGCAATTAAGTTCGCATCGAATTAATAGTGCCTATAACCAGGCGCAATTATGCTCCGACATCTGCAAAAAACGGCGCTGTTTGGTGTTTGTCTCGTGGCAATTATTTGCTGTGCCCCCGCAAAATCCGCAGCCCAGCGAACCCAGGCTAGACCAAATTTTGCGGCAGGCTTTGTTCCAAGCTCAAATCAAATCGCTGCGGAAACCCTGGATGCCAAGAGCCTCCTACTATTGATCGGGACACAGATCACAGATACCGAAATGGACTGCTCGCATTTTGTCCAATATCTTTATGAGCAAGTCGGCCTCTATTACGGATACACGCCTTCCCGGGTTCTCTATAAAGGAATCAAGAATTTCAAACGCGTATTGCGTCCGAAGTCCGGGGATTTAATCGTGTGGCAGGGACATGTTGGGATCGTGGTAAATCCCAAAGAGACCACATTCATAAGCGCGCTGAACAGCGGCGTTAAGACTGCTTCGTATCAGTCGGACTACTGGAAAAAGCGCGGCCGCCCGCGCTTTTTGAGATATACCGGCCAGCCGCAAGAAGCGCCTGCCCTGTCCGCGCACAAATTCAATCCTTATGTCAGCGCGCAAACAGACGGAAGCGAATAATCTCGCTTACACTTCGTCTTATCACCAATTCAATCAACTTTAGACGTGAGCCATCAGGGTCTTCTGCGCTGCAGCTTCTGACTCTTTGTACCAATCTACTGTCCGCTTCAGACCTTCTTCAAAGCTCACATCTGCTGAATAGCCCAGGTGCTTTTGGGCCAGCGTGATGTCCGCCAGCGAGTGTTTCACATCGCCGGCGCGTGTTTCAGCATATTTTGCTGCGCCAGAGAAGCCGATGATCCGGCTCAACGTTTCAAAAATCTGATTGAGTGAAAACCGTGTGCCCGTGGCGATATTGAAAACCTTGCCAGACACTTCTTTCGCCGGCGCAACGCATCCTTTCAAATTGGCCTGAACGGCATTTCCGACAAAAGTAAAATCGCGGCTCTGCTCGCCGTCGCCAAAAATGGTTGGCGTTTCACCTTTTTGCAGCTGCGTAATGAATTTGGCCAGCACGCCAGAGTATTGCGAGTTGGCATCCTGTCGCGGGCCAAAAATATTGAAGTAGCGCAGGCAAACTGTCTCCAGCCCATACACCTGCGAGAATGACTGCATGTAGTATTCGCCCGTCAACTTCTGCACGGCATACGGCGAAATCGGACGCGGCAGCATATCTTCGCGCTTCGGCAGAACTTCACTCTCGCCATAAGCGGACGACGAAGCGGCATACACCACGCGCTTTACGCCGGCATTCCGCGCAGCCAAAAGAATATTGAGCGTGCCGTTCACGTTCACGTTGTGCGTCAACTCAGGCTCAAGCACTGACTTGGGTACAGACGGCAAAGCAGCCTGGTGAATAACGTAATCCATTCCTTCACACGCTGCTGCCAGTCCAGCCGGATCGAGCAAGCTGATGCGGCGAAAATCGATCTTGCCTTTTATGTCCTCAATGTTCTCCCACTTGCCGGTGGAGAAATCATCCAGACCGCGGACCGTCTCTCCGCGGGTTACCAGTTCATGTGCAATAGACGAGCCAATGAAACCGGCGATGCCGGTTACGAGATACTTTGCCATTCGATAAACCTCAAAATAGGTGCAGCCCACGCGGGCTGCATCCCCGGAAGATTATTTCTTTTAGAAGCCATCTCATAAATAGGTAAAACTTACATCGCGCTCTGCCGAACCCGCGAATTTGGCGAACGTTGAAAACGTCGAAACCAGGATCGGGGTATTTATGAGATGGCTTCTAGTTGACCTTGGCGCGCAGGCCAAATTCGCGGCTGCCTGCCGGTGACAAACCATGCTGCTTGATCTTATACAGCAGTGCTTTGTAGCTGATATTTAATTCGGCTGCCGCCACTTTACGGTTCCAGTTGGAGTCGTCCAGTGCGCGCTGAATTTCCTTGGCTTCGGCATCATCTTTCAAGCCGCGAACCAGTGCTTTCAGTCCGCCGCGTCCAGAAGCCGTTGCTCCATCTTCGGATGATCCGTTTTTGCCATTGCTCTGGAGTTCTTCAATCATCATGGCTTCGTCTTCCAGAACCAGCAGGCGTTTTACAAAGTTGCCCAGCTCGCGCAGGTTGCCGGGCCAGTTGTAGCGCAGGCATTCCTGGGTCAACCGGTCTGAAATTGGCAACGCATTTTTTCCAAACTGACGCGCCATCTTGTTCATGTAATAGCGGAGCAGGATCGGAATTTCTTCGCGACGCTCACGCAACGGCGGCACAGTAATGGTAAAAGCGTTCAGCCGGTAATAAAGATCTTCACGCAGCTTGCGTTCGGCAATGGCCGTCTTTACATCAATGTTTGTTGCCGCAAGAACGCGTGCGTCCACTGAAATATTGCCGCGTCCGCCCAACCGTGAGAACGTGCCATCCTGTAGGACGTGCAGCAGCTTGGCTTGCAGGCCAGCGCTCATCTCGCCGATTTCGTCGAGCATGATGGTGCCTTTGTGTGCCAGTTCAAATTTTCCTGGCTTGGATTTGCTTGCGCCGGTGAAAGCGCCGGCATCATAGCCAAACAGTTCGCTTTCCAGAAGATCAGCCGGCAACGCCGCACAATTTACCTTCACCATTTCACGGTGTGCGCGAACTGACATCTTGTGGATCAGCCGGGCCAGAATTTCTTTGCCTACGCCGCTCTCTCCCAGAAGAAGGACCGGCACATTTACCTTGGCGATAAGCGCCGCTTGAGCGCGAATCTGTTTCATGGCCGGGCTTGCTGCCAGAAAGAAAAGATCATCGTCCAGTTCGTCCACCATCTCCGGGCCTTTGACTGGAGCAATC
>DASZMF010000764.1:0-8432 GCA_035552035.1 Candidatus Angelobacter sp. | reverse complement strand
GAACGCCGCGAAGGTTGTGAAGCATGCCATCGCCATTATGCCCAAAGAGCGCAAGTGCGCCTGCGGATCAGCTATGAAATACGCCATCCAGACAGACAAAGACAAAATTCCCGCGGCCACGCGGCAGAAGCTTGCTCTGCTGCTGGATAAATATCTGGGCAAAGTCCAGGAGGCAAAAGCTTAGCCAGAGCTTCCATGTCCGCCGCCACACGACGTGACCTTTTCTGGCTCACCAGAATCACTGCCGTCATTTCAGTGGGCGCCCTGATCTTTTATTACCATCAGGACGCTCTTCTTCTTTATGGCGACGCAGTGGCCCACATCAACATTGCGCGCCGCGTCTTTGATTCGCGAACGCCCAGCCTTTTGCAGCTAGGCACCGTCTGGCTGCCGCTGCCGCACCTGCTGGATATTCCATTCATTGTGAATGACCACCTGTGGCAGACGGGGGTGGGTGCGTCTGTTCCGTCGATGATTGCCTATGTAGTGGGCACGCTCGGCGTGTTCCGGCTGGTGCGCGGGTTAGCCTCGCGCAGTGCAGCGTGGATTGCGGCGCTGGTCTATGCGCTGAATCCTAATCTTATTTATATGCAGGCCACGGCCATGACCGAGTCACTCTATCTGGCGTTCTTTGTTTGGTCAGCGGTGTACTTTGCGGAATTCGTGCGTGACGCGCGTGAGAACGCTGAGCGCGCTGGCAAGTCACTCAAGAAATGCGGACTCATGGTTTCCGCCGCGATGCTCGTTCGCTATGACGGCTGGTTTCTGGCCGCCGTAATCGCCACTGCGGTGCTCGGTGTTCTCTGGCGGCAGCGGCTCTTTACTCCAGCGCTGCGCAAAGGCTTTGCCACTTTTATGCTGCTCACCGGGTTTACCGGCGCGCTCTTTCTTGCGTACAACTACTTTGTTTTTGGCAACGTGCTGGAGTTCGCCAACGGCCCCAACTCTGCCCACGCCATTCAGGAGCGCAGCAAGACCGCAACCATGCCCACCTATCCGGGTGAGAATTCTCTCCGTGACGCGACGCTGCAATTCCTGAAAACTTCCAGGCTCAACGTTGCCAATGGCCGCTATGAATTATGGATGTTTGCCGTGGCTCTCATCGCGCTGCTGGCGGCGGTGTATTTCTCGCGCAGGTATTTGAGCTGGGCAATTTTATTGGCGCCGGTGCCGTTTTATATTTTGTGTATCGCGTGGGGCAGCGTGCCTATATACCAGCCGGACTGGTGGCCTTTTAGCTATTACAACGTTCGCTACGGATTGCAGCTGTTGCCGGCGATTGCTGTTTTCTTCGCGCTGGGCTGTGAGTTTCTCGGCAATTTTATTTCTTCCAGGCGCGTGAGCCTCGCTGCGGCCCTGGTGATTGCTGTGAGCTGTTTTTCTGTTTGGCAGAATTCACCCATCTGTTTGCGTGAGGCTCGGGCCAATGGCAGGGAGCGTCTGGCCTTTGAACAACAGCTTGCAGACGCGCTGAAGTCGCTGCCTAAGTCAGCTAGCCTGATGATGGATTGCAGTTCGCATCCGGGTGCCATGCAGATGGCGGGGATTCCGTTTAAACGCGTCTTACGTGAGGGCAATCATCCGGCATGGGAAAACGGTCTGGCGCAGCCAGCGCAGGCAGCGGATTTCATCATCGCCTTTCCCGGAGATGTGGTGGCCAGTGCGGTCAGCCGCTTTCCGCAGGGGCTTGAGCCCGTTGCCACAATCGGCACTCCCATGCAGCCAAAAGCTTTGATCTATCGCGCAACGCACTGATAATGGTCAGAAGGCCCATGGTCGCACGTATGAAGATCGAATAAGCGCCTGGCCATCATTCATCAAATGCATACGTTGAGTCTTATTTTGCCGCATATATCGCTGGCTGACCTGGTTTCAAAAACCATGGTGCGGCTTACGCTGTCTGCTTTCCTTGGTGGGATCATCGGGCTGGAGCGCGAGATCAACCGCAAGCCGGCCGGTCTGCGCACCAATATGTTTATCTGTTTCGGCTCCGCCATGTTCACCATTCTTTCCACTGAGTTGGCTTCAGAGTGGGGTATTGGCGACCACACGCGTATTGCCGCGCAGATTATTCCCGGCATCGGCTTCATTGGCGCCGGATCCATTCTGCATTCCAAGGGCGGCGTAAGCGGACTCACGACGGCAGCCACGCTCTTTGTGGTGGCGTCCATTGGCATGGCGTGCGGCGGCGGACTTTATCTGCCAGCGATTTTTGCCACCATGCTGATGTATCTGGCGCTGCATGTGCTTGGCATTCTGGAGCGCCGCTTTAACCTGAAGCCGCTGCTCACGAACTACATTATTGTTTCAGAAAAGTCGGCGGACGAACTGGTGGCGGAGATCAATTCCATTCTGGAAGACCAGAATAAAGAGATGCACGGCGTTCGCCTCAGCCGGAGCAATGGCAAAGAGCGCGTGGTTTTCAGCGTGGAAGGAACGCACAGCGAGCACAAGGCGCTGGCCAATAAATTCCGTCTGTCAGATGATCTGAGGAATTTTGAAACCGTTGCCGGAGTTGAAACCGAGTAGATGAATATTCCGTTCACCAAGGCCTCTGCCTGCGGCAATGATTTTCTGATCATCGAGGGCGCTGTGGCCCCCGCGGATTTAGCTGAATTCAGCCGCCGCATTTGTGATCGCCACAATGGCGTTGGTGCAGACGGCGTGGAGTGGCTCTTTCCCACCCCGGATGCTGACATGCATGCGCGCCTGATCAATGCCGATGGCAGCGAAGCGGAAATCTCTGGCAATGGAACTCGCTGCGTCGCCGCATATATGGTGAGCAATGGGCACCCGGGGAAGATCGCGATCCGCACTGGCGCAGGTGTGAAGCATTGCGAGCTTGTGGCAAGGGAAGAGCACAGCTTTGAATTTGAGATGGAGATGGGCAAACCGCAGGTGGGCGACGACTTTTCTCTCAAAGTAGCTTTTGGGCAGGTGCGCGGGACGCCGGTATCCATGGGCAATCCGCATTACGTTATTTTTGTGGATGAGTTCGCTGCTGACTGGCAGAGCCAGGGCGCAGAGATTCAGCGGCAAAAACAATTTCAAAAAGATGGAGTGAACGTGGAGTTTGTCCGCGTGACTGGCGCGAATGAGATTGAAGTCCGCTTTTATGAGCGCGGAGTGGGCGAAACACAGTCATCGGGCACCGGCTCCTGCGCTTCTGCGGTAGCTGCGATTGCCGGTGGCCGTGCCGCTTCTCCGCTGAAAGTGCATGCGCCGGGCGGCACACAAATTGTGCGCTGGGCGGGTGGCAATGTTTTTCTACGTGGGCCAGCTCAACTGGTCTGCCGGGGAGAATTTCTTGGCTAGCGCAAAGATCATCCAGCCGCCGGCATTGCGCAAGGGCGATAAGATTGGCGTGCTGGCTCCGGCCAGCAGCTTCAGCCGCGGAGATTTCCTTTCCGGCTGTGAGCGCCTGCGTGAAATGGGCTATGAGCCCGTGTATGCGCAGGATATTTTTGAGCGCGATCTTTATTTTGCCGGAACAGCCGAGCGCCGCACGCGTGAGTTCAATGAACTCTGGAAGCGCGAGGACATTGCCGCGCTGATCTGTGTCCGCGGGGGCTACGGCAGCAACTATCTGTTGGAAGAACTCGATTACGCAATGATGGCCGCACGCCCAAAGATCCTTCTCGGCTGCAGTGACATTACTTCTTTACTCACAGCCATCACTGACCGTACCGGTCTGGTGACATTTCATGGGCCCATGGTCGCCAAAGATATTGCTGGAGAAACGCTTGAACTCTCCAGTTGGAGCAGCGCTCTCAAAGGCGCGACAAACTGGACTGTCCCGACTGCTGGCGTAGAAATTCTGCGCCCTGGAAAAGCGGAAGGCCGGCTTTATGGCGGATGCCTCTCCATGCTGGTGGCGTCGCTGGGGACGCTGTATGAGATCCAGACGGAAGGCACGATTCTCTTTATAGAAGATGTAGCCGAGAGGCCGTTTCGGATCGACCGCATGCTGATGCAATTGCGGCTGGCCGGGAAGCTGGAACAGGTTCGCGGCTTTGTGTTTGGGGAGATGCTGGATTGCCTTCCCCCTAAAGGTGAGACATACACCCTGCAGCAGGTGATTATGCGGGTGCTCGAGCCGTACAACGTGCCCATTGTTTACGGGCTCAAGTCAGGGCACGTGACCAGCGGAAATATTACGCTGCCCATTGGCGTGCGGGCGGAGCTGGCGGCGGAAAACTCAGGTATCACGCTTAGAGTTATGGAATCGGCCACCTTGGCACCTGCTCAGTAAATTTTCCTACTCACACAAGCGCAAAAAATCCGTTAATCTTGAAGCGTGGAACAACAGCACGTACATATCATAGGAATCTGCGGAACGGCCATGGCGTCGCTCGCAGGCTTGCTCAAACAACGCGGGTTTAAAGTCACCGGCTCGGACACAGCGGCGTATCCGCCGATGTCTGATTTTCTGGCATCCATCGGCATCTCCATTATGCAGCCGTATTCTGAGGCCAACCTGAAGCCGCGGCCTGACATGGTGATTGTGGGCAACGCGATTTCGCGCGGCAATCCGGAGCTGGAATATGTTCTGGATGAGCGGATTTTCTTTCGCTCCATGCCGGACATTCTCCATGAGCTTTTTCTGCGGACGCGCCATCCTCTGGTTGTTGCCGGAACACATGGCAAGACCACGACTACGTCCATGCTGGCGTGGATTTTTCAGTCGGCGGGTAAAGATCCGTCTTTTCTGGTCGGCGGGATTGCCGAGAATTTTGGCAGCAGCTTTGCCATTCGCCAGGGCAAGCATTTCATTATTGAGGGCGACGAATACGACACGGCCTTCTTCGATAAAGGCCCCAAGTTTCTGCACTATTTTCCGCAGTCCATCATTCTTACGTCCGTGGAGTTTGACCACGCCGATATTTATGCTGATCTGGACGCGGTGAAGCTGGCCTTCAAGCGTCTGGTGAACCTGGTGCCGCGCAAAGGCAAGATCATTGCCTATGACGCAAATAAGAACGTGGATGAATGCGTGGCCAAGGCGCTTTGTCCGGTAGAGAAATATGGCATGAAAGAGGATTCGTTCTGGCGCATCACCAACCTCAAGTTTGAGCCGGAGCGCACTACCTGGACCGTTCTGCGCGACGGCACCGAGCCGGTTGATTTTGAATTTGCGCTGGCTGGCGAATACAACGTGCTGAACGCCACGGCTGCCGTGGCCATGGCTGCGAACTTTGATATTGATCCGGTGGTGATTGCCGACGCGCTCAAGAGCTTTAAGAGCGTGAAGCGTCGCCTGGAGATCAAGGCAGAAATTGATGACATAACCATCATCGACGATTTTGCTCATCATCCTACGGCGATTGCCGCTACACTGGGCGCGCTGCGCGTGCGCTATCCGGGCAGGCGTTTGTGGGCGATCTTTGAGCCGCGCTCCAATACACTGCGCAGAAAAGTCCTGCAGAAAGAATTGGTCGATAGCCTGGCCGTGGCCGATGAAATTGTTCTCACGCCCATCTTCAAGCCGGAAGCAGTTCCTGAAGACGAACGGCTTACAACAGCTGCCGTGGTGAGCGGAATCCGCGAAGCCGGCAAGCCCGCACGCGAAATTGCAGACGCTGACGCCATTGTTCAAGAGATAGCCCGCGAGCTGCGCAGCGGTGACGTGGTGGCCATCCTCTCCAACGGTGGCTTTGGCGGCATTTATGAAAAGCTGCCGCGCAAGCTGGAAGAGCTGCGCGGTGTGCAGCGTTCATGATCGCAACCATACTGGGTTTTATCCGCAGCATACTGGCGCTCCTCTTCTGGATTGTCTTTGCGCCGCCCGCCGCGCTCATCGCTTTTCCCTGGACGCTGATCACCGGCAAGGTCGAGTTTCTTTACGGGATCGGCATGGGCATGGCGCTGATGGGCGCAAAAATTTCCGGCGCAAGAGTAAAGCTGGTAGGTCTGGATAAAATCGACCGGGCTGGGACGTATATTTTTATGTCCAACCACGTGTCGAACCTTGATCCGCCGATTTTGATTCCGCTGATCCCCGGGCGATCTTCTGTGCTGGCCAAAAAAGTAATCTGGCGCATTCCCATCCTGAGTACGGCGTTGAACCTGGCGGAGATTGTTCCGGTGGATCGCAGCGATCGAGATTCAGCTATTAAGAGCATTCGCCGCGCGGGCGAGGTGATGAAACATCACATTCATATGACCATCTTTCCTGAAGGCACGCGCTCACCAGATGGTCGGCTGATGCCGTTCAAAAAAGGGCCATTTCATCTGGCGGCGGAAACTGGATTTCCGATTGTCCCGGTGACGATTCTAGGCACATACGAGATGATGCCGAAGGCAAACTCGATTGTAAGAAGCGGCACGGCAACGCTGGTGTTCCATCCGCCGATTGATCCTAAACAGTTTGCTACGCGGGAAGAACTTGTCCAGGCTGTGTGGAACCAGATCAACAGTGCTTTGCCGCCGGAAAGGCAGTAAAAACCTTTTTTGCCGCTGATTTGCGCAGATGAACGCTGATCCAAAAGACCTGAACGTAGAAATAGCAGCTCAAAGCTTCAACTTTTTGTTGTCCGGTGGAGCAGGAGTTTCCCGTGCCTCCAAAAGGTAGCGGTTCTTCCAGACATTCCTCTGCCAACTGCCCTATTTCTTGATCTGCGCTTTTCTGCGTAAATCTGCGGCGAAATGTTTTTTTAGCGGCTGAGTTTGCCTGCCACCACTGCGCCGCTTTGGCTTAGATTTACGTCGAGAACTCCGTCGTCATCTTTATGCAAAGGCGTGCCGACGTAACTGTGGATGGTTCCCAGCGCGTCAGTGAACTGGATCTTCAGCATCCCCGGTTCCAGCGGCTTGATGGCGTAAGAGAAAGTTTCGCCGGGAGCGAGTTTATCTTTGCCGAACGTGGCTGTTGGGTAATCGACAATGATGGTCTTCACCACGTCAGTGCTGGTGTTTTTTAAATTCACTTTGACCACATGCGAGCGGCAGCCTGACAGCGCAAGCGCGGCGGCAATAACGATGAAGCACGAGATGAGGCGGAAAGATTTCATTTAAGTTTTAAATTCTCTTATTGTCTGTTTATTATCGGCGTTATTTTTTTTCAATCACGCGTGCGGCCAGTACGGCTCCGTTGCGGTTGTCATGCAGCTTGAGAGGGAAGACCAGAATGTTCCAGTTCCACCGGCTCTTCTTTTTGGGCAGATGCGGCAGGCAGCGGAAGCTGCGGTCCACGTAGGTTTCACGGGTGTCAGCCACGGTGCGGATAATATCTTTCCACTCGCCGCCCAGGTCAGGAAATTCTTCAAAGCGGTTCTTGCCGGAAAACCATGGGCGCTTCTTTTCATACAGCCGCGCAAAAAAATCGTTTACATATTGCCAGACGCCGTCACGGTCCAGGATTTCCAGAACAATGTCATCGCCCATGGCCATGGCGATGCGGGAGTAAAAAAAGTCGCGCGCGTCCACTACAACGGGCTTGCCGCGCCGCTTGGCCTCAAAGGAGCGCAACGCAGCCAGCAGGTCATCCACTGAGCTGTAGCCTTTGAGCAGATGCATGTCTTCCACGCCGCCGAATTTTCTTTCCAGCGTGGCCGAGAGAATAATGATGGGAACTTCAGGGCGCTTATCGCGCAGTGACTGTGCTACTTCCGTGCCGAATTTACCTGCGCCCAGATGATAGTCAAGCACGGCAATGTCAATTTCGCCGAGATGCGTTTCCGCTTCTTCGACAGATGCTGAGCTGACTGCCTCATACCCATTGCTGCGCAGAATGGCGGAGCGCAGAATCAGGTTGTCATGCCGGTCGTCGAGCAAGAGTACCCGGATCGGTTTCTTTTCCGTGCGGCTTTCTGTCATCTATCGGTTCCAATCGGTCTTTTCGTCCAGATTGTGAATACTGGTGCGAGCACGAAGTAAATAACTGAAACGGCGATGGCATCGAATGTGTTGTGCCTGCGCAAGGCATGCACTACGTCTATGGTGCCAATGAAAAAGCAGACCACGATCATGAGAGGTATCCGATGTTTCCTGATGGCCTCGGCAGCTAGCTTTTCGATCTGTCGATTTTGCTCACTCATCATGCTCTTAGCCTGAAGTTATCTCGTTATTCCTTGCTGCTCGTCTGTTTGCTGCGAATGGCCCGCGCCAGTTCGGGCAATTTGGTAAATGCCGTCACGCTACGCAGCCATTGCCTGTGATCAAAGGCTGGCGAGCCGCTGATCATGGCTCCGTCTGGGATATCGCCGTGGGTGCCGCTCTGTGCTGTGACAATTACGCCGTTACCGATTTTGCAATGCCCGGCTACACCCACCTGCCCGGCTAGAATCACGTTCTTGCCGACCTCCGTGGATCCGGCAAGCCCTACCTGCGCGCAGAGCATGGAATTTTCTGCAATCACGCAGTTATGCGCTATTTGTGAAAGATTATCGACCTTGGTGTTCCGGCCAATGCGCGTCTCGCCCAAGCTGGCTCGA
>DASZMF010000763.1:0-2183 GCA_035552035.1 Candidatus Angelobacter sp. | reverse complement strand
CCTTCCGCGCCCTCAAAGTCATAGCCCTCATGTTCCATTTGTTTGACACGTTGGAGAATGTCGCGGCGCACGCTCTCACCCAGATTCTCCTGCAATCCAAGCTGTTTCAATTTATACGCAACGTTGCCGCGGCCGGATAGGTCGCTCAGCAGAACCCGCTGCCGGTTGCCGACCAACTCCGGCTGGATGTGTTCGTAGGTGGCCGCGTCCTTCATAACGGCGCTCACGTGCAGGCCGCCCTTGTGCGCAAAAGCGCTGGGCCCCACAAATGCCTGGTCACTCCGTAGCGTCAGATTCGCCAGCTCCGCCACAAAGCGAGCTACATCGGTCAACCGCTTTAGATTCTCCGGACCCACGGTGGTGTGTCCCAGCTTCAATTCCAAATTGGCAAGGACGGAAACCATGTTGGCATTCCCACAACGCTCGCCGTAGCCGTTCATGCAGCCCTGCACATGCGTGACTCCGGCTTCCACGGCCACTAGCGTATTTGCCACCGCTACCTCGGAATCGTTGTGGGTGTGAATGCCCAGCACGCCGTCGAAGCGGCTGCGCACATCCGCTACAATTTCGGCCAGGCGCATGGGCAGCGTGCCGCCGTTTGTATCGCACAGGCAGAGCACATCCGCCCCGGACTTCTTGGCCGCTTCCAGCGTCTTCAGGGCATAATCCGGATTCGCCAGGTAGCCGTCAAAAAAATGCTCGGCGTCATAAACTACTTCGCGGCCGTTGGCTTTTAAGAACGCTACTGAATCGGCAATCAGCACCAGGTTCTCTTGTTCGGTGATGCCCAGCGCGCGCCGCACGTGAAAATCCCACGTCTTGCCGAAGATCGAAACTACCGGCGTATTTGCCGCGATCAGTTCGCCGATACTAACGTCGTCTTCCACGCGATTCTTCGCAAGGCGCGTGGAGCCGAACGCCGTGAGTTTGGCGTGCCTGAGTTTTACGCTCTTCGCGCGCTCAAAAAACTCTTTGTCCTTCGGATTCGACCCCGGCCAACCGCCCTCAATGTAATCGATTCCCAGTTCATCCAATTTCTGCGCAATCAATAGCTTGTCTTCAGCGGAGAAGGAGACGGACTCGCCCTGAGTGCCATCCCGAAGAGTGGTATCAAACGTGGAAATCTTCATAAAATTGTGAGTTGAAATGCAATCCTTATCAGCAAAACAAAAAAGCCACCAGCTGGTTTCTCCCCGCCTGGTGGCCTTGCACGCTTTCAAAACTGTACAAGAGTCTCAGGCAGGGCCGCTAATGGCCACGCTAATAAGGATGTAAATAGGACGGGAAAAAGACATTGAGACTTTGTTTCCTATAGAATAGCACGCAAGATCAATCTTTCATGCCGGTCCGCGCATCCAAATGAGGCGCCTGCAATCATTAACAATCCCATGGCTCTACTCCTGACCTATTTAAATAAGTACTGGCGTCTGGTGACGCTAGCCCTTTTGCTTGCGGCCGTCAATCAGATTTTCTCACTGCTTGACCCCTTGATTTTCCGCTACATCATTGACAATTACGCCACTAAATTCCACCAATACACGACCGGCCAGTTCCTGCGCGGCGTCAGCCTGCTGTTGGGCGCGGCGGTCGGCGTGGCGTTCGTCTCCCGTGTCGCCAAGAATTTTCAGGATTATTACGTCAACGTAGTCACCCAGCGCGCCGGCGCCGAGCTTTATGCCGATGGCGTGGAGCGTTCCCTCTCGCTGCCCTACGCCGTATTTGAAGATCAACGCAGCGGCGAAACGTTGGGCAAGCTGCAAAAAGTCCGTACCGACGTGGAGCGCTTCATTACCGCCTTCGTCAACATCCTCTTCACCGCCACGGTGGGAATTGTTTTTGTTACTGTTTACGCGTTGAAGGTGGATTGGGTCATTGCGCCGGCGTTCCTTCTCACCGTGCCGCTGCTCGGCGTCATCAGTTCAGTCTTAAGCCGCAAGATCAAAGTGATTCAAAAGACCATCGTCGCCGAAACAGCCGCTCTTGCCGGAGCCACCACGGAGTCGCTGCGCAATATCGAACTCGTCAAAACTCTTGGCCTGGCGCGCCAGGAAGTGAATCGCCTGAACTCGACCACCGGCAAAATCCTCAAGCTTGAATTGAAAAAGGTGCGCTACCTGCGCAGCCTTAGTTTCCTGCAAGGTACCGCCGTGAATTTTTTGCGCACCAGCATTTTGTTCCTCATG
>DASZMF010000762.1:0-3326 GCA_035552035.1 Candidatus Angelobacter sp. | reverse complement strand
TTGAAACACAGAGGAAAGGAGGACGCAGAGGAATGAAGAAGATCGGGTGATCGGGTGATCGGGTGATCAGAAAATCAAAAGCCTGCACAAATCATCAAGCTGCCAACATCATCTCAAAACCTCTGCTTCCTCAGTTCCTCTGTGTTTCAAGCTTTTTTGTCGAGGCCGCGTGCAGGAATGATCTATGTGGCTTTGCGGGCTTTCTTGCGGCAGTCTTCACACACGCCGTAGATCTGGAAATTATGGCGCGTGGCGTCAAAATGGTATTTGCGGCCAATCTCTTCTTCCAGCTTGCTCACTTCAGGCGAGAAAAATTCGACGGACGCTCCGCACTCCGTGCAGACCATGTGATGGTGGCTGCGGCGGTTGAACTGGTGTTCATAGCGGGTCATGCCGTCTGGGAATGGGACGGCGCTGGCCAGGCCGCACTCAGCCAGCAGCTTGAGCGTGCGATAGACGGTGGTAAAGCCGATCTTGCTGTCTTTTTTTCGGACGAGACGGAAAATTTCTTCCGTGGAAAGATGGTCGCGGGTCTCCAGAAAAATGCCCAGGATGGTGTCACGCTGGTCCGTGTGTTTCAGTCCGACGCGCTTCAGGTGTTTATAAAAAATTTCCTGCGCTTCACGTACGGATTCGCGCGAGGGTGGCGCATGATCGTCTATCCGTCTTTGCAGCATAGTTTTGAGTTCGCCCCGGGAAACCTAATGGATGAAAATGAAATTTCAATTTCATTATACGCAAATCAAAGTCGATAGCCAGAGCGCTGGTTAAAGCTGCGCCGCATTGTCCGTCCCGGTTCATTCCCGTAGAATCAGGGTCTCATGGCCACCTCAAGTGTTACTGCACCTCCTGCACGACGAAGCCTCTTCGGAAAAGTTCTGCGAATTATTTTCTCTATTCTGCTGCTGGTAATTCTTGCCGGCGTGCTGGGGATTGCCTGGTTTTATCACACGGCGCACGCAGCACTGGCGCAGTTGGACGGAACCATCAGCATGGCCGGATTGCACGGTCCTGTCTCAGTGGTGCGCGATGTTCATGGCGTCCCGCACATTACAGCCGCAGGCCTGGAAGATTTGTTCTTTGCCCAGGGCTATGTCACGGCGCAAGATCGGCTCTGGCAGATGGACCTGACACGGCGGGCGGTGGGCGGCGAGATGGCAGAAATTTTTCCGGCTTCCAGCGCTCCGCCGCAAGCGGTTTCACGCTCGACGGCGGCGGTGCGTCCGCGCCTGACCTGGGTGGATTATGACAAGCAGCAGCGCACCATGCGCCTGCGCGTGATCTCTGAACGAGTGGCCCAGCAACTTCCGCCGCGTGATCGCGCATTCTTTGAGGCATACACGAAAGGCGTGAACGCATACATTGACCAGCACAAAGATAATTTGCCCATGGAGTTCCGCGTTCTGGGTTACAAGCCGAGGCCATGGACGATGACTGATTCCCTGCTGGTGGGAATCGGTATGAGCCAGTTGCTGAACCCACAGTATGAAACCGAATACTGGCGAGAGAAGATCAGCGCCAAGCTTACTCCAGAGCTGGCGGCAGATTTGTATCCGTTCGATTCGTGGCGCGATCATTCGCCAGCGAGCGAAGCAGGAACTGACCCTGTCCCAGCAAATATTCTTAGAAAAGCTGGAGAGATGAGAACGCCGCACTCAAGTCATCCCTCACAGAGCAGCTTATCTTCGCAGCGAGATCAAGACGCTTGCGAAGCCTGCCTGCCGGGGTCAAACAACTGGGTTCTTTCTGGCGCACATACGGTATCCGGCAAGCCGCTGCTTTCAAATGACATGCATCTGGGGCATCGCGAGCCCGGCACCTGGTATGAAGTGCAGCTACACTCCGGCGACTTCAATTGCGAAGGCTTTTCACTGCCAGGGCTGCCGTTCATCAGCGTGGGACACAACCAGCGCATTGCCTGGGGATTTACGAACCTGAATCCTGACGTGCAGGATTTGTTTATTGAAAACTTCAACGCCGCCGGCGAATACGAGACGCCCACGGGCTGGCAGAAACCAGAGATCGATCACCAGACCATTCACGTGAAGGGCAAGCCGGACGTGGCGTTTGATGTGACGGTAACGCGTCATGGGCCGATCATCACACGTATGCTGCCGGGCGAGACGCGGCAGATTGCGCTGGGCTGGCTGGTCTATGATCCGCAGGCCATCAGCGTGCCGCTGTTTGATCTTGATGCCGCGCAGAACTGGGAGCAGTTCCGCAAGGCGCTTTCTATTTTTGCTACGCCATCACAAAACGTGGTCTATGCCGATATTGACGGCAACATTGGCTATCAGCCGATGGGCTATGTTCCCATACGCGCTTCCGGCGACGGCACGGTGCCGGTAAACGGCGCGGATGGCAAGCATGATTGGACGGGTTATCTACCGTTCGATAAGCTGCCCAGCCTTTACAATCCGCCGTCGGGAATTATTGCCACGGCCAATTCCAAGATCACGCCGGCGGGATATCCATATCAGCTGGCAACGCAGTGGTTTCCTCCTTATCGGGTGGAGCGCATTTACAAGGTGCTGAAGTCTGACAAGAAGTTTTCGCCCGCTGACATGCTGGCTTTGCAGACAGACATCACGTCAGACTATGACCGCTTCTTTGCGGACAAGTTTGTTTACGCGATTGACCACAGCAACAAATCCACGGACCGCACGCGCAAAGCCGCCGACATAATGCGCGGCTGGGATGGACGCATGCTGGCTGAGTCCGTGGCACCGACGATTGAGGTACGCACGCGCCGCGTGCTTTGGGAGATGCTTCTGGAGCCCAAGCTGGGCAATGACGCTGATAGTTATGAATGGTCTGAAGCGGCAGTGGTGCTGGAAAGCATTGTGCGGAACCAGCCGGCGCGCTGGCTGCCTCCGGGATATGCCAATTTTGACGATGTGATGACAGCCGCGGTGGAAAAAGCATTGAAAGACGCGCCCGCCGATCTTGCAACATGGAAGTATGGCGAGATTTATCCGGTGGTGATTGATCATCCGGTATTCAGCGCGATTCCGGGGATGCGCGCCATCAGCGGCCCGGGACGGCATCCGCAATCTGGCGGCGGCTACACGGTGAAGCAAGTGGGACGCAGCTTTGGCCCGTCAGAACGCATGACGGTTGATTTCTCCAACCTGGATGCATCCACGTTCAACATTGTGATTGGCGAGTCCGGGCAGATCTTCAGCCCACATTACATGGACCACTGGGACGCCTGGTACAACAACAAAACTTTCTCGCTGGCATTCTCAGATGCAGCGGTGCAATCGGCGAAGACACACGAATTAACGCTGCAACCGGCAAAATAGAAAACAAGGAGGCATGGAGAT
>DASZMF010000761.1:0-1743 GCA_035552035.1 Candidatus Angelobacter sp. | reverse complement strand
AACGCTCAAGGCGCGGACATTATCGAATGGTTTCAAGTATCCACTGACGGGCCGGTTTTCCGCGCACTGCAAACTTGTATTGAAGAGCGAAAGCTTCGCCATCAGATAGCCAGGCGCGAGCGGCCTTTGATGCTGCCGCGTGAAAGCAGTGAAATTTTTCTGAATGAAGCACTCTCGTCGAATCGCAAACGCGGCCTGCGTCGTTGGGAGCGCCATTTAGCTGAACTCGGAGCCGTAAAATACAGCGAACTGGAAGATGACCGCATTGATTCATGGATCGACGCCTTTTTTGAAATGGAAGCCAGCGGATGGAAAGGCCGCGAAGGCGTCGCTGCCATACAGGATGAGCATACACAAGGTTTCATTCGGCATGCACTGCGCGAAGCTTTCCATCGCGGACAGTTGCTGACGCTTGCATTAACGGTAGGCGGAGAACCTGCGGCATCACGGTTTATCCTGACCTCTGGCAACGCGGCGTTTGGATACAAAATCAGTTATCGTGAAAAATATGCGCATCATTCGCCAGGAAGCCTGTTGGAAATTGAGAGCATCCGCCGGATGCATCAGCACTCGGAAATAAAATATCTGGATTCCTGCGTCGCCCCCAGTTTTGCTCACTACCTGCCATGGCTCGACAAGCTCGGCATTGCCGACGTGACTTTCAGCACAGGAACGATCCGAGGAAACGCTGCTTTGGCGATTGCCCCAATGCTGCGGTCAGTCTGGAAAAAACTGAAGCAGCGGAAAGAACCAAAGACAAGTTCTGCTAAAGAAAACAAACCAGTCCAGCATGTTTCGCAGGAAAATCACGAAACACCGAAGCTAAAGTCCGAATAACTCTCTTAAACGTTTCGTCTGCGCGCGGCTGACCGGAATTTCCGTCTGCTTGCGGTCGTCCATGCGGAGTTGGTATGAGCTTTTAAACCACGGCACCACTTCTTTGATCCGATTAATATTGACCACAAAAGATCGATGCGCGCGCCAGAAAGTTTCTGGATCGAGCCCCTCTAGCAGTTCTTCAAGTGTGCGACAGTTGGACTGGCCATCAATACTTGTGGCTACAACGCTGATAATACCGTCATCAATCGAGGCGAAGCAGACGTCTTTTTGATCGACCAGCAACAGCCGCCCTGCACTGCGGAGAAGCACTTTAGAATTTTGCGGACGCTGCGATTCCAGCAGCTTCACCAGTGTGTCCAGTTTATCTGTGCCAGTGGACGGAGCCTGCACTCTTTTGCGCGCCTTTTCCACCGCCTGGCTGACACGCTTCTTGTCAAAAGGCTTCAGGATGTAATCAATCGCATTCACTTCAAAAGCTTTCACCGCGTATTGATCAAACGCAGTGGCAAATACGATCTGCGGCATGGGCAGCTTCTTGTCCAGCAGTTTTTTCAAAACGCCAAACCCATCGAGCCCAGGCATCTGCACATCAAGAAACAATAAATCCGGAGAAAATTCCTTAATGAGATTTACAGCGTCAAGCCCGTTATGGCCTTCGGCCACCACGTTCACGTCGCCCACAGACTTGAGCAGATAGCTTAATTCATCGCGCGCGAGTTGTTCGTCATCCACGATTACCGCAGAAAGGGCCACAGATAATCTCCGCCTTTTAAGTATAGAGATTGCTTCAAGCTATCTCAAATATAGATGAACCTGATAGGCAATCTGCCACTAAAAAAATTTATTACATCTGTCTGTCGATTCCCCATGGATCGTGCGTCATTACGGTGAGCAGGAGCAATC
>DASZMF010000760.1:0-3791 GCA_035552035.1 Candidatus Angelobacter sp. | reverse complement strand
CAGATTTGGACGAATCCATATACATACGGAAACAGTATCGGCAATCTGGTGCTGCACCTGACCGGCAACCTTAACTATTACTTTGGCGCAGAGATGGGTGGGACGGGCTATGTGCGGAACCGTCCGCTGGAGTTTGAGCCGGCATCACGGATTGCGAAGGCTGAGCTGCTGAAGCGCTTTGGTGATGCGATTACCGTGGTTGCGGCGGTGTTGGAGAAGCAGGCTGAGGGCGATTGGGGTTTAACGTATTCGGCCAAGGGGCTGGAGAATGTTGGCGATCGGCTCAGTATGATTCTTCAGTGCGCGGCGCATCTTTATCATCACACCGGGCAGATAATGTATCTAGCGAAAGAGCTGCAAAAGTAACCTGAGCCATTGCACAAATTCGGCTCTGGTCGACTTTTCTTGCCAAATTAAAACGGTGTGCGCCTCCAGGAACCCGGCG
The DNA here is from genome assembly GCA_035552035.1 of Candidatus Angelobacter sp. Classification (GTDB taxonomy): domain Bacteria; phylum Acidobacteriota; class Terriglobia; order Terriglobales; family Acidobacteriaceae; genus Angelobacter. The sequence continues at coordinate 3,346 of DASZMF010000760.1, read as the reverse complement.
CCTTCACGCTGCAGCGTAAATAGCCCTTAAGATCAGCGGAGCAGTTCCCTCAACCTCCGCCAGACATTTTTTATGCGGCAAACGCTTATCTAGCTATGTTTTCGGGATGGCGCGTCGCGTCGGGAAGGGGAGTTGGCAGCTCTGACAAATTACTCTTCCGTCGGCGAACCCTTACTCGCCAGGTTTTCTAACTGACGATGCCAGTCTAGCTCTTCTACGAAAGCGGCGGACTGTCGCCAGCCGGCTTTTACTTTTACGAACAATTCCAGATAGACCTTTTTGCCGAAGCGTTTTTCCAGCTCCATGCGGGCGGAGGTGCCCATCTGTTTTAGCTTTACGCCGCCTTTGCCTATGAGGATGGCTTTTTGTCCGTCGCGTTCACAGAAGATGGCGGCGGCTATGCGCAGCAGGCGCGGCAGATCTTCAAAGCGCTCAACTATGACGGCAGTGGCATAAGGAATTTCCTTGCCGGTCTGAAGCAGGACTTTTTCCCGGATAATTTCTGAGACGAGAAAACGTTCAGGCTGGTCAGTAAGCTGGTCGTCTGGGAAATAAGGCGGGCTGGGCGGCAGAGCGCGGATGATTTTATCCAGCAGCACGTCAAGGCCTTCACCCTTCATGGCTGAGATGGGGATGACTTCCTGAAAGGCATGCAGCTTGCTGTAATTTTCAATCACAGGCAGCAGTCTTTCTTTATGCAGCTTGTCGACTTTATTGAGCAACAGAAAGACGGGCGCGCCGGAGCGTTTGACTAGCTCAAGCACTTGTTCGTCGGCGTGGCCAAATCTTTCTGTGGCGTCAACGATCAGCAGGACAATGTCCCGGCTCTCAAGCGCAGCATGAATTTCCTGCATCATTTTGCGATTGAGGCGGCTATCTGGCTTGTGGACGCCGGGTGTGTCGATGAAGACGATTTGTCCGGCAGGGCGTTTGCCTTTGGCTTTTACGTTGAGGATGCCCTGGATGTTCATGCGCGTGGTCTGCGGCTTTTCTGTGACGATGGCGATCTTCTCACCCACCAGCGCGTTGAGCAGCGTGCTTTTACCGGCATTGGGCCGGCCGATAATGGAAACGAAACCTGAACGGTGTGCCATTACTGCTGGACCTGTTTGGCGTGCGGTTCGTTTTGGTCAGTCGAGGTGCGGCAGACGCGAACTTTTTCTATCTTGCGATCCGTGGATTCCAGAATTTCAAAACGTAGGTCGTCTTCTTCAATGACTTCACCGGCCAGAGGGATGCGTCCCGCGATGGCGCTGACTAGGCCGCCGATGGTGGTGGTGTCGCGCCAGTCGAGGCGAACGTCAAAAAGATCCTGCAGCCGGCCTACGTCCACGGAGCCTTGCATCACGTAAGCGTTTTCACCTTCGCGAATAATATCGTGCGAAAGCTCGTGCTCGTCGCGTATTTCGCCAACAATTTCTTCCACCAGATCTTCCAGCGTTACCAGTCCGGCAACCGATCCGTACTCATCAATCACAACCGCCATGTGTATATTTTCCTTCTGCATTTCACGCAACAGCTGCGAGGTCATCTTAGTCTCAGGAATAAAAAGCACGGGCCGCACGAGCCGGGCCACGGTGGTGATGCGCGCCTGATCGTCTGGCAGCTGAATCAGATCGTGCGCCAGCACCATTCCCTGGATGTGATCAATGTTAGTGGAATACACGGGAATGCGCGAATGAGGCTTGTCGCGCAAGAGATTGGTGAACTCTTCAATGGTGGTGGTGGAGGGGACGGCAAAAATATTGGGGCGCGGCGTCATTACTTCGCGCACGGTCTTATCGCCGAATTCGACGACCGACTGGATGAGCTGGCGGTCACTCTCCTGCAAAATACCTTCTTCTTCCGCGGCTTCAATGAGAGCGTCAACGGCTTCTGAAGGATGCTCAGGTTCTTCTGGCTCAGGCGGCTCAGCGAGCGCGGCGACGGAGAGTCCGAAGCCGAGAGCGACGGTGATGGGCAACATGAGATAAACCAGGCCTTGCAACAGCGGAACGAATTTGACGAGCCACTCTCCACGCGTGCGCGTGAAGAGCACATAAGGCAGCAGCCGGTTGCAGGCAATGATGACGAGAATAATACCGATGATGGCTTGCGCGATTTCAGGCCACGTCCATTGCGAGACGTGGAAGACAAGATAGCCGATGAGGAAGGCGATGATGGCCGTAACCAGTTGCGTGAGCACAGCAAACGTGAGGGCCGCTCGCTGGCTGGCGCTGAGCAGACGGGGCTCAACCAGTTTTTCAAAAGCCTCAATGTTCTCCTGAAATTCACGTGTAAGAAACTTGCCGCTCTCCGTATAAAGCCGGTCAAGATATGAAACGAGAATCAGCAGAGCGCAGAGCAGCGTGACAGTAACGTAAACGGCTACTAGAGTCATTGCGCGCTCCTGGATTTGGAGTTGCGGGACGATGGAGTTTTACGTTGTGCGCGAACCGTGTGCGCTGATTTAATTTTGCCCGGGGCATTCTTGTTGCGCGACGCTGGCGTTCTGCGCGACTTGAGTTTTCGGATGCGCGGCGCGGGCTTGCTTGTACGCTTTTTCGCGGTGCTGGTCGCAACGCCCGTTCTTGTTGGCGCGGATTTTGTTTTTGTAGCTGATGCATGCGTGCGGTCGATCAATGAAGCAGGCAGTCTAAGTTGAGCGCGTAGCCGCGACTCGAGGCGCGCCATCTCGCCGCTGTCAGATTCATGGTCATGTCCGGCGAGGTGAAGCATGCCGTGCAATACGAGGATTTTTAATTCTTCCGCGACGCTGTGGCCGTAGAGCGTAGCATTCCGGCGAGCGATGTCCGCAGAGATAGCGATGTCACCGCCAACGGGACGCGGGAAAGAGAGAACGTCTGTCGGCTTGTTTTTGCGGCGGAAGCGGCGATTGAGTTCCTGCAGGCGCTTGTTGCCGGAGACGAGGATATCGACCTCGCCCACAAACTTGGCCAGCTTTTGCGCACGGCGGACGAAGCGCTGGATTACTGCCGCGCTAACGCCTTGGACCGTAGTTTCAAAAATGAGCATTTATCTTTTAAAGAATGTTCTGAACATTCTGTCGGAACCATTGTCGCTAAAGCAAACGGGAGGGCACTGAACTGCCCTCCCGCAAGGATTTTACTAAATTTTCTACTGTTGCAGTGGAGGCTCGTTTGGTTCGTGTCCGGGTTGTACTTCACGCGGCAGTTCCAGAGAGAGTTGCTGGTTGCGCGTCTTTTCTTCATACGCGTGGACAATCCGCTGCACCAAATGATGGCGCACAACGTCTTCCTCGCCGAAAAAATTGAAGTAGATGCCTTCCACCGGCTTAAGCACGTCAATGGCTTCCAGCAGGCCACTGCGGCGCGCGTTGGGCAGG
>DASZMF010000759.1:0-1716 GCA_035552035.1 Candidatus Angelobacter sp. | reverse complement strand
CCGCCGTGGCCGCCGGAACCATCATTGGCGGTCCCGTGGGTGACCGGTTCGGCCGGCGGTTGGTGATCTGGTGCTCGATTTTAGGCGTCCTGCCGTTTACGCTGGTGCTGCCGATTGCTAATCTTTTCTGGACAGAAGTGCTGAGCGTGGTGATTGGCGTGGTTTTAGCTTCGGCGTTTTCGGCGATTCTGGTGTACGCGCAAGAGTTGGTTCCGGGTAGGGTGGGGATGATTTCCGGCATCTTTTTCGGATTTGCGTTTGGGATGGGCGGGATTGGAGCGGCGGTGCTGGGACAAATCGCGGATGCGACGAGTATAGAGTTCGTTTACCGGGTGTGTTCGTTCCTGCCGCTGATCGGTCTGCTGACGGCGTTCCTGCCGGATTCGAAGAAACACGCCGTTGTTGTGGCCGGATAAGATGGCTTCGTGAAAAGACTGGCGTGGCTTGTTTGGCTGGTAGTGGCGCTACCGCTGGCAGGCCCTGCACTTTCAGTGCACTCCCGGCAGTCCTATTCGAGCCAGTCCTGGCGAACCGATAACGGACTTCCGCAGAACACGGTGCACGCCATTTTGCAAACGCGCGATGGTTATCTTTGGCTGGCAACAGAAGGCGGCTTGGTGCGCTTTGACGGTCTTACGTTTTTGATCCACGATTCGCAGAATACGCCGGAATTGAGGAGTAATGATATTTGCTGCCTGTTAGAGGACCGTGAACAGGCATTGTGGATTGGCACCGCTGACGGGTTGGTGCGCTTTAGTGGTGGCAAGTTCTCCACCTTTACGACGGATCAGGGCTTGCCGAGCAACGGCATTTGGTCTTTGTATCAAGATCACTCCGGCAGGTTTTGGGTGGTTACTTCGGAAGGGCTGGCTTCTTATGGCGCCGGACGCTTTCAGCAAGAGCCTGGAACAAATGGCGTTAACGCAGTTGTTGAAGATACGGCGGGAGCGCTTTGGGCTGGTACGCAAGACGGTCTGAAGCGCTTACACGGAGCCGGAGAAACCATCGCCACGGGCAGCGTGCAAACGCTGCTGGCGGACGCAAGAGGCGGTATTTGGATTGGTACGCCAGGGGGGCTGCTGTATGCCAAAGGGGGGCGAGTAGAGCGCACCTACACGAAGCAGGACGGGTTGCCGGGCAACCGGATTTCCGCATTGTTCCAAGACCGGCAAGGGGTTGTGTGGATCAGCACGGACGGCGGTTTGGCGCGCGCGACTAAAGAAAAGATCGAGCGTTTCACAACTGGGGATTTGCCGCCGGCAGGCGGTGTTCTCTCCATTTATCAAGACCGCGAGCGCAATTTGTGGCTGGGCACCGAAGCGGATGGGCTGCAAGTGCTGCGCGACCAGAAGTTTGCTACCTACACCACGCAGGACAAGCTTTCGAGTGATTTGACGCGCTGCGTTTTTCAAGACAAACGTGGAACGATTTGGGTAGGGACAGACGATGGCTTGAACCGCTTCCAGAATAAAACATTTTCGAACGTGACGACGAAGGATGGCCTATCCAGCAACGTGATTCTGGCTTTGGCGGAAGACGCCGCCGGCGATCTTCTGGTGGGAACGCCGGATGGCCTGAACGTGCTGCGTGATGGCAAGGTGAAGACCTACACTTCGTCTGACGGGCTGGCGGATGATTTTGTAAGGTCGCTGTATTTGGACAACGATGATTCCGTGTGGATCGGCACCAGGCGTGGATTGTCGCATTGGGAGAGTG
>DASZMF010000758.1:0-2396 GCA_035552035.1 Candidatus Angelobacter sp. | reverse complement strand
ACGTCTGACGCGGAAGTTGTACTACCCTAAGCAAATAAGGTACATGAACTTCCGGAGCAAGAAATGATCGACGCAGTAATCAAGGAAGCAGCAATCCAGGAGGCCAATCAGGCCTTCAGCAAGCAGGTAACGAACCAGGTTGCCCGCATCACCAGTGAACTCAATCGTCTGGAGCAGTTGCTCAGCGCAGGCATGGTGGATCGCCGTGTTTTAAGCGAGTTTCGCTACGCAGTGGACCGCGCGCGGCACACCGGCTGGCATGTGGAAAAATGGCTGGATGGCGACAGCCGTGAGCTCTCCGCAGTGATAACCGAAGAACGAATTCGCTGCATTACCCGCATGACAAATCAGCTGGCATCAGAACTTGGGGTGGATGACAAAGACGCTGCTGATCTGGGCTCGTTGCGCGAAGCCATGCGAAAGCTGGACCTGGTATTAACCAGGACGACATAGGCGGCTTCTACGCATGGCTGGTAAAATATTTGCCAGACATGAAAAATATTGTCGTGGTGGTTTTCATCGCAATCGTGGGCGGCGCGTTCCTGGCGCGAGATTCATCAGCCCAAAAACAGCAATCACAGCAGTGGAGAGAGCTTGTCTATCCGCAGGACGGATTTGCCATAACCCTGCCTTATGCTCCTAAGCCGTATTACGATCAGGGCGACCGGCATATCAGCGTTTATTCAGTGCAGATGGGGAAGACTGTTGTGACCCTGCGCGCCATTAGCCGGCTCATGGACTGCGAAACAGCCCTGGCAGACCAATGGGAAGAAGCAGACAAGAAAAATGCTAAAGAACCCCTGGTGAAAGGCTCTTTGAAGCAGATTTCACCATCCGGAATGAAGGGGCTGGAGTATGAAACTGAGATTGGCTCCGGCGAGCGGTCACTGCATCGTTTCCAATGCGCGGATGAACACAGGTTTTATATTTTTCGCGCAGGTTACACCGGCAAGCAGCGACCCCCGGATGTTGACAGGATTATCAAATCATTCCACCTGGTAAGCCCGGTTCACGATCACTAAACTTCTCTTTCGGTAGAGCGCTTTGTTCAGAGCACCGCTGTTTCATGCAGCAGCTCACCGCGGGCAAAGCGCTCCAGGCCCAGTACGGATACATCATCCACAACATTTGTTTTTCCCTGCAAAATCATGTCGGCAAGGATCTTGCCTGTTGCTGGCGAATGCATTACGCCATGCCCGCTAAAGCCGTTGGCGAGAAAGAATCCTGGCACAGTTGCAACCGGACCAAGAATGCAGTGATGGTCCGGCGTCATCTCATAGAGTCCGGCCCAGGCGCGCTTGGGGTTGATGGGAAGATTCTCAAAGGCTGGCACGCGATCAGCCGCGTGCATGAGGATCTTTTCAATGAACGACGGCTCAAAGTTTGTCTTGTAGCCCGGCGTTTCCTCGGGATCGTTCCAAGCCAGCAAGAAGCCACGGCCTTCCGGACGGAAGTGGAATCCCGTGCTCATATCTATGACCATGGGCGATGAGTGCGGAAAGTCCGAGAAGGGTTCAGATGGCACCAGCATGCGGCGCAGCGGCTCTACCGGCAAATCAATGCCTAAGAATTTGGCGATCTGCGCGGACCATGCGCCCGCGGCATTCACTACAGTCCGGGTGGAAACTGGTTCGCGGGTGGTTTCAATCGTAAACGTGCCGCTCTGGTCCTTGGTGATGCCGGCAACGTCAGCCTTCTTCCAGAGAGTTGCGCCGTGTTCAATGGCGGAGGCCATAAAACCGTTCATCACGCTATAAGGATCGACAAAGCCGTCAGTCGAGCAGAAGCTGCCGCCTAGAACGTCATCTGACCGCAATTGCGGCAGCATGGCGCGAATCTCATCAGCCTGGAGCAGGCGAGCCGTGGTGAGGCCGAGCTTCTTCTGGCGCTCAAAGTTATCGCGCAGATAAGCAAGGTGCGAATCTTTAGTGGCAAGAAACAAATAGCCCTGTGGCCGATAGTCAGCGGGATGGCCCACAACTTCCTCAAATTTGGCGTAAAAGGGAATTGAGTACAGCGACATCTGTATGTTGACTGGCGTGGAAAACTGCGCGCGGACGCCGCCCATGCTCTTGCCGGTGGACCCTTTGCCTTGTGAGCTTTCCCGCTCAATCACCAGCACGCTTTTGCACCCGGCATGCGTTAGATGCCATGCGATACTGGAGCCAACGATCCCGCCTCCGATAATGACTACATCAGCTGTTTGCATATTTTCTCTTCAGGATCTTCTTTGTTTACAAAAATTAACAAAGCTCATTGTCTATACTCACGGGTTATTCAATGGAAATCAGGCCAAAATGGATAGATGCCAGGTGACGAAATGAATATTGATGGAAAACATAGCGCATAAAACAGAGAATTGTATAAGAGATGCTTTCGCATGTTCGCGATGATCT
>DASZMF010000757.1:0-5177 GCA_035552035.1 Candidatus Angelobacter sp. | reverse complement strand
AAAGCTTTTATCCCGGACGTTTTAAATTGACGGCACTCTTATGGCCAAAACATCTCTGGTGGCTTGCCACCATGATGATGATCGTCACCGGAGCGATCATGATCATCTGAGCCAGGCGATGATGAATTTCCATTATCCCCGCCCGAACTGCCGTTATCTCCGCCTCCGCTGCTGCCGCCCGGTCCACCGGATGAATGGCTGCCGTCTGGTCCTGACGAATCTCCGCCGCCGTGATGATCGCCATTGTGCTGGTCAGACGAGCTCAGGCTCTTGAGCGGATCGCTATCGTCTCCGTCAACGCTGAGTCCGCCGCTGTCTTTACGGCGAGGGCGGTCCAGCTGCGGACGCAAATCCTGTGTGGGACGCGGAACCTCTGGGCCGGTCTCCATGCCCACGCGGCTGGAAAATCCGGCAGTAATCCTTACCGCTTCGCCGCGACCGGTAGCAGCTTCAAGCTCTACTACGCCTTCATCCACATCTACTTGAGTAAAGCCGCGACGGTCCACTTCCACGTCAAATTTGGTGCCGCGCACAGAAATCACGGCGCTGGGCGTGCCTATCTGAAAAGCCGGCGATCCGCCGATGCGTTTTTGAATCTGCGTGCGCACGCGGCCCAGCATGACCTGGAAATATTTCCAGCCACTGGTCTCAGGCTGCTTGAGCAGCAGCTTGGTGTAAGGACGCACCAGCACATCGCTGCCGTCAGAAAGTTTTAACAGCAGGCGTCCTTCTTCCGTGCTCACGGTTGTATCCGGCGGAAGAACTTCGCCGCGCAAAGGCGCGCTGAATGCGTGAGCAGGCAGCTGAATACTTACTTTGCCTTTGAAATCAGAAACCGTTGCGCCGGCATATGGCGCGCTGGCCGGGGCCGAAGGCTCCTGCGCCATGGCGCAAGCGCAATACAAGATCAGGCCTATCAATGTAGCAATCGATTTATTTTTCATGGTGCCACCTCTGAAACTTCTCGTGCGCCACGCGGCAGTGTGAATGCAAACGTGGTGCCTGAAGTTTGGTTGCTGGTTACCTGCACTCGTCCACCGTGCTGCTGTGAAATGCGGCGGACAAAGCTAAGTCCCAGGCCCCATCCGGGGATCGATTCACTGCGGGCCGGGCGATAGAACCGCTCAAACAATTGCTCCAGCTCGGCTTCAGGGATCACCGGGCCGGAGTTTTGTACTTCAAATTGAACCTCTTCGTCACTCGAACTTACGCGCACCAAAACCTCTGTTCCACCTGCGCCGTATTTAATGGCATTGCTGACCAGGTTGAGCAGAGCGCCGGAAATCAGCGTCTCATCGCACAATATAGATTCTTCTTCGGAATCCAGTAGCACGCGAACCTGGACCTTGGCGGATGTAGCCAGTGGCTGCACAACTTTTTTCACGTGTTCCACCATGGCGCTGATATTGGTGCGGGCCAGCCGCAGCGGCCGCGCTCCTGCGTCGAGCCGCAACACTTCAAGATATGTGTTGATCATCGCCACCAGGCGATTGGTCTCGCGAAAAATCGTTGCTGGCGCTTCACTGTTGGCCGGCGAATTAGGATAGCGCATCAACATCTCAGAAAAGCCCTGTATGGAGATGAGCGGTGTGCGCAATTCGTGTGTGACAAAGCTGAGCGCTTCTGACCGCGCCTGGTCTCTCTGGCGCCGGGCCGTAATATCTTCTGCTATCAGCAACAGCGCGCCAGCTTCAGCAAATGACGTCCATGGCAGACGCACTGCGCGGAAGAGCCACAGCTCTTCACCCAGCGGCACTTCATTTTCTGCCCACGACGCAGCTTCCATCGGCAGGGCAGACAGCTCTTTCCAACCACCGGCAAGCTGGGCCACGTGTGAGAGCTTGTCCATCACTGCGTCTTGCCGCGAGCAAAACTTTTTCCATGTCTCATTGCTGAAGATCAGTGAGCCGTCTGCGCCATAGACGGCCAGACCTTCATTCATGGTCTCAAGCAGCGTCTGGTTGAATGAGTAGAGCGATGACAATTCCGCCTGAAGTTCTTTCAGCGCCGCCAGCTTCCACAGCAGCCGGTCAGACGCAGGCCACGCGGAGCGTTCTGTGGCAGATTGCGCCGGCTTTAAATATCCATAATGCGGACTGATGGCCTGCCGCAATTGCTGCAGCCGCGATGTAACTTCGCGATCGACGATAAGAAGGTTTTCCAACTGGGCGATAGGCGCTGCCAGTACGCCGGCAATCAGTAGTGGTCCATAAGAGAGCAGGCGATGGAAATCGCGGAAGAGAAAGTAAGCTGCAACGTATCCGCCGCTAATCATCGCGATCAACACTAAGAGTCCGCGCAGGCCGGGGTATCGCACCACTACCCACAGCGCAGCAGCGCTCATCAAGAGCACTAGAGCGAACTGCCCAACGCTGCCGATCTGTGACAGAGTTCGGCCGCTCAACACCATGTCCGCTACATTGGCGTTGATTTCAACTCCCGGCATGGGAAGCTGATTGCTCACCGGTGTAATGAGCCGGTCACTAATATCAATTGCGCCAAAGCCGATCAGCACCGCTTTGCCGGCTAGTTGTTCTGCACTTTTTCCTGCCAGCAGATCGCCAGCAGAGACCACGATAAACGGCGGATCAGTTTGCCCCGGCTCGAATTGAGGACGATAGTCGATCAACAAAGGCGGAGCTGCTGTCAGCCTTTCGACGCCGGATATGTTTGCTTCAGAAATGTTTTGCGCAGCCAGCACATTGGGCTGCACGAGCGAAGCCAGCTTCAGCGCAAACGCCGGCCGTAATCCGTCCGCAGTTGGCTCCTGTGCAGGAATGCTGCGGCATACACCATCAAAGTCGATCACGGCCTGAACGTGTCCCACGCCTTTGGCTGCCTGGGCAAAACGGGGCAGTGGATCCATCCACAAATTACCGGTAGGCGAACTGGAAATTTTGGCCGCCAGCACCATGTTAGGCGCAGACTGAATAGCGCTGGTCAGCGCGGCATCATTCTGCTCGTCCTCTACTTCAGGCAGAAGAACATCCATGCCAATAGCTTTTGGATGCTGCGCACTCACTGCCTGTATCAGCTTCGCCAGTTCGGCGCGCGGCCACGGCCAGCGGCCATGCTGCGCCAGCGTGGCGTCGTCAATCAGCACGAGCGCAACTTGCTGTGAGACAGACTGCGGATGCCGCAAGCGAAAGAAGAAATCATTCAGCTTCTGGCTCAGCGTGGAAACAGGGAAGCTCAGGCTCACCAGGAACACCAGCGCCAGCAGCACCAGATTGAGCCTGATCCAGCGGCCCCATGTGATGGGCTTTGCGTTGTCCGAATTGGAGAAGAGTTTCATTTACAGTGAAATCATCTTTCCCACTAGCCAGTCTTGAATCAACCAACCATCAAATCAATCCCCAGCCGCCGCGCCTTTTGATACAAAGTTTTTCTCTCAATGCCCAGCGCACGCGCTGCCTTGGACTTATTGCCTGCATGTTCTTGAAGAACCCGCATAATGTGCTGGCGCTCCATATCTTCAAGCGTTGTAGGCGGAGTGTTGTCAGGAATGCCGCTGGCGCGTACCAACTGGCGCTCACGCTCCACGTCCGCAACTCCAATCTCGCCTGACATGCAAAAAATCCCCAGCCTCTCCACCAGATTTTCCAGCTCGCGCACATTGCCCGGCCATGACGCGCTGGTCAGTACTTTTACCGCGGCTTCAGTAATCGTGATATTGCGTTTGCTCTTGCTGTTGGAGCGCTTCAGGAAATGCTGTATCAGCAGCGGAATATCTTCACGCCGCTCTTCCAGGCTGGGCAGATTAATTACCACCACGCTCAGCCGATAGTAAAGGTCTTCGCGGAAGCGGCCGTCGGTCATCATCTTGGTGAGATCGCGATTGCTGGCCGCCAGAATCCTTACGTTGATGGAAGTATGCTTGTGTGATCCCACGCGCCGAATCTGCTGCTCCTGTACGGCACGCAGAAGATTGACCTGGAAGCCGGGTTTGGTCTCAGAAATTTCGTCCAGAAAGAGCGTACCGCCGTGGGCCGCTTCAAACAGGCCGGGACGGCTGCTGTCTGCACCGGTATATGCGCCTTTTTCATGGCCAAAAAGTTCGCTCTCCAGAATGTTTTCCGGCAGCGCTCCGCAGTTTACTGGCACAAACGGCATTTGTGCGCGAGAGCTATGGTCGTGCAGCGCGCGCGCTACGAGCTCTTTGCCCGTTCCACTGGCGCCCAGAATCAGCACGCTGGCTTCTGTGGGCGCAACGCGCGCAATAGCGCGATACACCTCCAGCATCTTAGGCGTGCGGCCAATGATGGATGTTTCCGGTCCTTCATCCACGGTAGCCGTGGCATCGCCGGACGCGTTGCGGCTGGCCTGTACTTTGCGCACCAGCGCCAGCAGATCGTCGATCAGCAGGGGCTTGCCCAGATATTCAATGGCGCCGGAGCCCAGTGATTTGGTGACGGTCTCAACGCTGGTATGGGCCGTCATAATCACGCAGGCGCATTGCGGCTGCAGAACTTTGATGAGATCGAGAACGTTCAGACCATTGGCCGTGCCCAGATACAGATCAAGCAGGGCCAGCTGCACCGGCTCCTGGCGCAGAATCACATCAGCCGAAGCCACGCTGTTGGCTGCCAGGCACTCGTATCCCTCCGCGGCCAGCACGGAGCAGAGAAAGCTGCGCGTGGAATCGTCATCATCCACAATCAAGATTCTGAAGTTACGATGTTTTTCACTGCCAGACATCTCAGGGCCTTTCTACAGTTAACTGTTGTTAGAACTTGCCGTCAAAATTTATAAGCCGTCAAAACTTGTAACCAAACGTTACGCTCACGGCGTTCGCGCGGAATGCGCCCGTGGTTTGTATAAGGTGGTAGTAGGAATAGTCCGCGGCCAGATCCCACGCCCCAAATAGAAAGTCATTTTTCAAAGACACTTCGCCGGCGGGCGAGTATCCGGCAAAATTCTCCAGAATTTCCGCGCCGCCGTAACCCATATACTCGCCGCGATAATGCTTGCCCAGCCGCATGCGGAAGCCGGCAGCCGCAAGCTGGCTGCGGTATTGGTTGGGGCTGAAGTATCCATGGTTGGTGTCGTCAATGAAATGGATGTGACGGAACGCGTATCCGCCGGCGAGAGCGAACTGGCCTTCATGCCACGGGAACCAGCGCAACGCTTCTGCCCATTCGCGTTCACCGTGATTGCCGTCAGAGTAGTGTGTGAGT
>DASZMF010000756.1:0-3082 GCA_035552035.1 Candidatus Angelobacter sp. | reverse complement strand
GCATGGTTGTTCTCGGCGCCGGATTGATGCTGCTGGTGGCGTGCGAAAGCAAAGATACAAAGAAATCGGCAACGCCTGTTACACAGGCCATGGCGCCGAGCATTCATCAGTCGGCGGGGAAAGATGCTTCTTCTGCCAGCGCGTCTTCTGGCAAAGCGCCTAATGAGCAAGCAACGCCTGCTCCCACGCAGACGCCGCAGCAGGAAAAACCCGATCCGGTGCCAGCGATTATTGCCGAAGCGGAAAAGGCCTACGAAACTGGCCAGACGGACTACAAAGCCGGACATATGGACGCCGCGAAGCAGGATTTTAACCGTGCCGTGGACGTACTGATGCAGGGGCCGGTGGATATAAAGTCCGATGAGCGGCTGCAGGCGGAGTTTGACAAGATTACGGACGAAATTAATAAGCTGGAAACGCTGGCCTTCAAGGAAGGCGATGGTTTTGCCGAGCAGCAAGCCGAGCCAGCGCCGATTGACGAAGCGAACCAGGTGACGGTGGAGGCTGATCCGAAGCTAATTGCCAAGGCACAGGCGGACCTAAAAAATACGCGATCCGACCTGCCGCTGATGATCAACGACTATGTGGCCGGTTACATCAATTATTTTTCTACCCGTGGCCGTGGCGTTTTTGAAGGCGCGTGGGCGCGCTCAGGCCGTTATAAAGAGATGATCCAGCGGACCTTCAAGGAAGAAGGTATCCCGCAGGACCTGATCTATCTGGCGCAAGCCGAATCTGGATTCAAGCCATTGGCTCTTTCCAAGGCACGCGCGCGGGGCATGTGGCAGTTCATGGCCAGCCGTGGCGTGGGTTACGGGCTGCGGCGGAGCTGGTGGGTAGATGATCGCCAGGACCCGGAGAAGGCTACGCGCGCGGCAGCCAGACACTTGAAAGACCTCTATAACCAGTTTGGCGACTGGTATCTGGCCATGGCGGCTTATAACTCAGGGCCGGGAAACGTGCAGCAGGCTGTCCGACGCACGGGTTACGCGGATTTCTGGGAGTTATATAAACGCAACGTATTGCCGGGTGAGACTAAGAATTACGTGCCGATTATTCTGGCCATGACGATCATGTCAAAGAATCCGGCGCAGTATGGGCTGGACGCAATTCAGCCTGATCCGCCGCTGAAGTATGACGTGGTGACGGTGAATTATCCGGTGGATTTGCGGCTGGTTTCAGAATGCGTGGACGTGCCGGTGGAGCAGCTGATCGATTTAAACCCCAGCCTGCTGCGCCGCACCACGCCCAAGGACCAATCGTTTGACCTGCATCTGCCTTTCGGTACCCAGGCAAAATACGAAGCGGCCATAACGACGATTCCGGTGGAAAAGCGCGTGGCCTGGCGGTATTACAAAGTCCAGCAGGGCGACACGCTGGCGGGGATCGCGCGCAAGTACAGAACTACGGAACGGGCGATTTCGCAGGCCAACGATTTGCAGGGCGCTGATCTGCTGAAAGAAGCCAAATTGGTGATCCCGGTGAATGGTTCTGGCGACAGCGGGAAGATTGCTTATTCGCGGTATGCCTCGCACTATAAAACCCATACGGGTGACACGGTGCTGACGGTGGCGGAGGATTTTGGCGTCCCGCCGGATCGGCTGCGGCACTGGAACGGATTGAAAGGAAATGAGTTACGCCATGGACGGGTGTTGATTGTCTATAAACCGTTGGCCCCCGGTGAGCACGATAAAGCTCCGGTAAGGGCGCACAAAAAAGGTACGAAGACGGCGACAAAGACGGGATCAAGGACGGCTGCCGCTGCATCACAGAAAGAGTCATTGAACGCGAAAAGCCAATGAGCTTGATTATTCGCGCACCAAGTTGCAAACTGAGTGCGTGAAGGTTGACACGCGAAGCATTTGACTTGAGAATCAGCGCCTGTTAATTTTGCGCAGTTTGGTTTCCCAGCGGCCTAATTTTTCTGGAGGACACATGAGTTTCTACGACGAGACCCTCAAAGCAAAACATGAGGACGATATGGACGAAGATTACAGCGATGTTGGCGGCGGCTACGGTGGCTCAACCGAAGAAGATTACGAGGAAGAAGAGGAAGAATCCATTGGCGCCGAAAGCGGCGGTGACGCTGAAGAGCCAGAGGATGACGAAGATGAAGCTCCTGCTCCAGTGAGCGCGCCCGCGCGCAGCACCGGTGGCGGCGGCAGCGCTCCCAAGAAAAAACCGGCAGCCAAGAAAAAGCCAGCTGCTGCCAAAAAGAAACCGGCCGCGAAAAAGAAACCCGCAGCCAAGAAAAAACCGGCAGCCAAGAAGAAAGCGCCAGCGAAAAAAGCTCCGGCAAAAAAAGCTGCCAAGAAAAAAGGCGGCACCAAGAAGAAAGCTGCCAAGAAGGCAAAGAAGAAAAGCCGTCGTTAGGAATTAATTTTGTAGATAAGAAAAGGCCGCGAGTGCATCGCGGCCTTTTTCTTTTGCGATTTAGTTGTTAGCAGAGCTATGCGTAGATCCCGCGCAGCTTAATGGTGTGAGCCACACGGCTGATGGCCAGCATGTATGCGGCGATACGATTGTTTACGCTGTGCGTCTCAGAGAAATGCACCACGTCCTCAAAGGCCTCACGCAGAATGAATTCCAGTTGCTCATTGACTGCGGACTCCTTCCAGAAATATCCCTGGCGATCCTGCACCCACTCAAAGTAAGAAGCGGTGACGCCGCCGGCGTTGGCGAGAATATCTGGAATGACAAAAACTTTTTTGTCGGCCAGAATTTCATCTGCCGTAGCCGTGGTGGGACCGTTTGCGCCTTCGCAAAGAATCTTGGCTTTAATGCCCGCTGCATTCTGGCTGGTGATAACGTTTTCAGTGGCTGCGGGGATCAGGATTTCACAATCGGTCAGGAGCAGGCCTGCGGGATCAACAGCTTCCGCTTCCGTGAAGCCAACGATTGTCTTGTTGCGATCACGATGTTCCAGAAGATTGTCAATGTTGATGCCATTGCGATTGAAGAGTCCGCCATCGTATTCCGCAATGCCGATGATTTTGTAGCCGGCATCCGACATTAACTTGGCAGCGTTTGAACCTACGTTGCCAAAGCCCTGAACAATCACGCGCGTGGATTCGCGGCTCAT
>DASZMF010000755.1:0-15762 GCA_035552035.1 Candidatus Angelobacter sp. | reverse complement strand
TACAGATGACCCGAAAGAAACAAATGACGTTTACTTTGACTTGCTCGGTTTGGTGCTGGTCCGGTATGGCCATACCGCGTCAATCGCGTTTCTTGCTCTCGCAGTCATTTTGTTTGGGACGGCTTTTTTCCTGGGGATACGTAATGGATCTTTGCGAGTCATGCCATCTTTTCTTGGTCTTTTGTGCATGATTCTGGGGACCATTATTCTGGCTGTCGGAGCGGAAGCAGCTTCATGGCTTACCTCCGCAGCCCACTTGCCCAGGATTCATTATGGCTTGGTGTTTCAGACCGGTTGGTACATTTTGGCTTTTGCTGCAATCGGGCTGTCAGCTGCAATGTTTTTGTATTCCCTTGCCGCCAGGCGGTTTGGCTCCGACAATCTTACTGCGGGCGCTTTGCTGGGCTGGCTGGCTCTTGCGGCTGCTGTAACAATTTACGTGGGCGGCGCAAGCTATCTCTTACTCTGGCCGTTGGTCTTCGTCTCCGCAGGATGGCTCATTGTTCTCACCAGCCGCAACATTACGGAAAATACCAGAACAGCCATTTTGGTTTTGAGTGCTCTTCCCGCGATTGTGGTGGTGATTCCCATGATCCACAAGATTGTGTGGGCGTTCTCTTTCCAATCAACCTTGATGGTGAGTGTTCTTCTCGGGTTTCTGTTCGCATTGCTGGCTGGTACTTTCAGATTAGAGTACGTGCAAAAAAAATGGCTGCTGCCGCTGACTATCCTTGTTGTGGGCGTCGGTTTGCTGCTGATTGCTATCTCAGTATCTGGACATGCGGCTGAAAAAGCGCATATTTCCATGATCCACACTATTGTTGCAGCATAGTTTTTGACTTCCCGTTTTATCCAGTCGAACTCCGGCCACGAATATGGCAGTCGATTCACAAAACTTCTTTCAAACGACATCCAAAATAGTCCCAGTCAAGATGGGAGTAAAAACCGACCTTCCAGCATCCGGTGAGGTCAAAGAGTTCTTTGTTCAGGGAAGATTGGTTTGCGTTGCGAATCTAGAGGGCGTTCTCTGCGCGACGGATAATACCTGTCCTCATTGGGGCGGCCCACTTGGACAGGGCAAGATCAAAGAAGGAATGCTGGTATGCCCCTGGCACGGCTGGACTTTCGATTTGCGGACGGGTGAAACGCCCAGGACGCCAAAGGTACGACTTCCTTTGCACAAAATCCTCATTGAAGGTGAAGATGTATTTCTTGAGTTTCATGACACCGGTGAATCGCTCAAGCCGCAACCCTCTTCAAAAAAATAGTGAACTCCGTTTTTAGATTGCCGCAGCGTAAATGCATGCGAGCAGGCCTGAACCAGGATTACTTTCCAATAAGGTGAATTTATGCCAAGCACAGAAGCAGTAGATTGCATTATTGTCGGCTACAACGATCTGCCTTTTGAGAAGTATGTTGAGCTATTGAGTCAATACGGGCGGAATTCAGAGGCCTTTCGCGACCTGAAATTCAGCTTTGTCGATTTGAATGGCCAGCCTCTCAATTATGTTTCACTCTTGAATCATGTGGTCAAGAGGGCGCATCCGGAAATTGGTGATGATGCGGGTCTCGGGCCATTTAAGTCGGGCGAGATCCCCAACCTGGCGGCTGTGTATCTTTCAAATTTTTTGCGGAAGTCCGGTATTCGCACGAAGTACATCAATCTTTTTCAGGACGAAAAAGATAAATTTGCGGAACTCTTACACGCCAAACCTGCTTGTGTGGCCATTACTACAACATTTTATGTTTTGAATTTTCCCGTGAATGAGATTGTTCAATTCGTTCGAGAGCATAGTCCGCAAACCAAGATTGTGGTGGGCGGTCCACTCATTTCAAACCACCTGAGAAATCTTCATGGTGGAGCTCTCGATTCGGCGTTAATGGATATGGATGCCGATTTTTATGTCGTGGATTCTCAGGGCGAGGGCACGTTGTCAACGTTGGTTAAAACGGTAAAAGACCAGCAGGACCCGGCTGTAGTGCCGAATCTGGCTTACTTCGACCACGGCCTGCTCGTGCGCACTCCCGTGGTTCCGGAAATTAACATGATGGATGAAGTGGATATTCATTGGGATGAATTCTCCCTGGAAGAAGACCTCGGTGAAACCATCCAGTTAAGGACGGCGCGCAGCTGTGCTTTTAAGTGCGCATTTTGTAACTATCCGGCACGTGCAGGCAAGCTGTCTCTCTCTGGCCTTGAGACGGTTGAGCGTGAACTTTCATCGATTCGCTCCCTGGATAACGTATCCAATGTGGTTTTTATTGACGACACTTTTAATGTCCCCTTGCCGCGCTTCAAGGACCTGTGCCGGCTGATGATTAAGAAGCAATATAAATTCAACTGGTTTTCTTATTTCCGCTGCAGCAACTCTGACGAAGAAGCATTTGACCTGATGGCTGAGAGCGGTTGCAAGGGCGTTTTTCTGGGAATCGAGTCTGGTTCGCCAACCATATTGAAGAATATGAATAAGGCCGCAACCATTGAGCGCTATGCCGAAGGAATCAGAATGCTGAAGGCCCGGGACATTACCACCTTCGGGTCTTTTATTCTCGGCTTTCCCGGAGAAACAGATGAGACTGTCGCGGAGACGATCGATTTTATCCGCGCCAACAAGCCGGATTTCTATCGCACACAAATGTGGTACAACGAGCCCGGAACTCCCATCCATCTTGAAAAAGATAAATACCAGATTAAGGGTGAAGGCTTTGTGTGGGAGCATGCCAGTATGACAAGCCTGGAAGCAATGGACCATATTGACCGGATGTTTCTCACAATAAAAGAGTCAATATGGCTTCCGCAATGGTCGTTCGACTTCTGGTTTATTCCTTATGCATTGGGCAAGGGTATTTCTATTGCTGATTTCAAGAAATTTGTGTCCCATGCCAATCAAATGCTGGCAATGGAAATCGCCTACTGTGATGCAGACGGCAAGAGCAGAATGCAGAAGAAACATCTGAATGAAATGGTGGCTCTTGCGAAAAAATGGCCGATTCGCGCTCAAGCCTCAGCCGTGGCCGCCGCGCAATGATCAGACACATTGGAATGAACCATGCATCGCATCGCACACAGCGTGAAAGGATGGCTGGCCTTGAATGAGAAATGGCCCCTGCGAACAGGTCAGGGAAGAAGCATTGCCCAGCATGGGGAATTATTTCAGGGGCAGATTGAAGATGACAATAACCAGCGGCGCCGCTGCCTGGTGAGCCTGCCTTGCAACGCGATGTACTCACACGCCACTTTTCATCCGGATACAAGCGGTTCGGTCCGCATGAATCCTGCACACAAACGTAAAGCGCGCGAGGTGGTGGAACTAACTCTTTCGCACTTAAATGCTTCAGAGATCGGCGGTGAAGTGTCCATTGATTCTTGCGTTCCCGAAGCCAAGGGATGTGGCAGCTCGACAGCCGATTGCATTGCAGCAGCAATCGCCGCGGCAGATGCGGTTGACCGGGCTTTATCAGAAGAAGAGTTGGCGCATCTGGTGGTGAAAGCCGAAGTAGCCAGTGACAACTTCATGTTTCACCGGGCGGTATTGTTTGCTCACCGCGAAGGCATTGTGCTGGAGGATTATGCAAAGAAGTTTCCCCGGCTTGAAATCCTGGGCGTTGATACGGCACCGAGTTCGCATGTGGAGACACTTGAGTATCCGCCGGCGGTTTATTCATGGAAGCAGATGCAGTCTTTTTGCACGTTGACCAGCGCGTTAAGAAGAGCGGTGGGCAAGGGAGATATACACCTTCTGGGCAGAGTGGCCACGGCCAGCGCAAATATTAACCAGGAATTTCTGCCCAAGCCATTATTTCCTGAAATTCGCGAGCTCTCTGAACGCACCGGAGCACTTGGCGTTGCAGTCGCACATTCCGGCACCGTCTTAAGCATTCTTCTTGATCCTGACGATGAATTACTCGAACTCAAAGTAGATCAACTCCGCGCCGGCTTGAACAAGCTCGGAATTTCACAAATTCTGCGGTTCCAAACCTGATTGACTCTAGAAGCGGGAAACCATGATCGAACAGACGTATAAATCTGTGATCAGCATGTACCGTCCCAAGCTGGTTGCGCTTGAACATAATCTCACCGCCGCGGTATTTCCTTTCATGAAGATTTTTCCCGCAGAACTGTGCCTGCGGCGCGCACGCGAGGAAGGCTGGGCGCAACCACAGACACTCATTGTTGAGACTTCCTCTGGCAATATGGCCCTGGGTTTGGCCCTGGTCTGCAATTTGTCAGGCTATAAGCTCACGATTGTAAGTGACTATTCCTGCGATGGTTTTCTCAGGCGGCGGCTTGAAGATCTCGGTACGCGGGTTGAGATTGTTCCTGGGCCAGCCGCGCGTGGCGGATACCAGCAGGCGCGCCTGGATAAGCTTAGTGAGATATGCAGCGAAAGCCCAAATCATTTCTGGATCAATCAATACGACAATCCCGCCAACCCCGGGGCTTATGGTTTTTTTGCCGCGCAGTTGATTGAGAGTCTGGGACAAATCGATTGCCTGGTTGCCAGTGTAGGATCAGGCGGATCTGCCTGCGGAACGTCTGCCTATCTACGCGAGTTGTTTCCTGAAATGCGTACTGTTGGCGTGGATACTTTTGGAAGTGTCTTATTTGGACAGCCTGACCAGTCGCGCAAGTTGCGTGGCCTGGGTAACAGCGTTCTCCCTAAAAATCTTGACCACCGTATCTTTGACGAAGTTCACTGGGTCACGGCAGCGGAAGCATATAAAGCCACGCGCATCTTGCATCAAAGCACAACGCTCTTTTGTGGCGGGACGAGCGGCGCCGCATGGATGGTCGCGCGGCATTGGGCGAAAAAAAATCCCAAGGCAAAAGTGGCCTGCATCTTTCCAGATGATGGTTATCGCTATGTCGATAGCATCTACAGCGACGAATATCTCTGGAAAGAAAATCTGTGGCTGCCGGAACTGACTGAAGCTCCAGTGGAAGTGGCGCGTCCCGCGGATGCCGGCCCGCCCTGGTCATGCATGCAGTGGGGGCGCCGTGCCTACTCTGAAGTGGTAAGTCCCACATTGTCTGCGACTGCATGAAAACTGGCTTTCTTATCTTCATCGAAAGTAATACCAGCGGCACTGGCCGGCTATTTGCCAAAGCCGCTTGCAAACTGGGTTATCGGCCGATATTGCTGGTAGACGACCCGCGAAGGTATGAATTTTTAAAACAGGATTCTGTCTCTTACGTTCAGTGCGATACCTCTTCACAATCCAGTGTGGCCGCAGAGATTGCCGTGCTGCAAAGCCAAGGACCCATAGCCGGAATATTTTCCAGTTCTGAGTACTTCATTGAAGTTGCAGCCTCGCTGGCCGCTGCCAATGGTCTTCAGGGAGAGAGTCCGGCGGCGCTACGGAATTGCCGCAACAAATCAATCCAACGGCAACAGCTGCGGAAAGCGGATTTGCGGACACCACGCTTTGAATGCGTTAACACTGCCCAAGCCGCTATTTTGTCCCTGCAGAGAATCCCTTTACCAGTGATTGTGAAGCCCACCATGGGATCTGGAAGCGTTGGTGTAAGGCTGTGTTCTAGCACTACTGAAGTTGCCGATCATGCCTCAGCTCTCTTACAGAAAAAAGTAAATGAAAGAGGGTTGCCATTGCCGGAAGAAGTGCTCATTGAAGAATATCTGATAGGACCAGAGTTTTCCGTGGAGATTCTGGGGCAAGCTGCCCTGGGAATCACCCGCAAATATGTCTCACCGGAACCATTTTTTGTTGAGTTGGGCCATGACTTTCCGGCCGGCCTTTCACGGGAGATTGCAGAAGACATGATTACTGTTGCTCAATCCGGCCTGCGCTCGCTTGGATTGGGTTGGGGGCCGGCACACGTGGAGATGCGCCTTACAAGTGATGGCCCAACGATTATCGAAATCAACCCGCGTCTCGCCGGCGGTTTTATTCCTGAGATTGTGCGGCTGGCGTTGGGAATAGATGTCATACGTGAAACCATAAAGCTTGTTGCTGGTGAACCTGTTGATGTTCGGCCAAGCCATCACAGCTCCGCGTCCATACGTTTTTTTACCCCGGTGGAAAACGGCGTGATCACAGCGATTCAGGGAGTGGAAGAGGCAGCGGCCATGCAGGGAATTGTCGATATTCAAACCTATCGCCGCGTCGGCGATCACGTTGGAATCAAGAACGATTTTCGCGATCGCATAGGGCATGTTATTTCACATTCTGAACTGGAAATAAGCGCGGCTAATCTCTCTGAAGCCGCCCGCACCAAGATTAGTTTTACAGTTCAAGCCCAGGCATAACCACCCAATGGAAAACACGGGACGAATCCGGAAAACTTTAACTCCTTCCGCGCGGCGGATCATTTTTAGCAGCCGCTCAGCGAGTGATGTGCTTGATGAGTTACGTCACATGAGCTGGGTTGATCTGGCACACCTTGTGATGCTGGCAGAGTGTGGAATTGTTGAGCCGTCCCGCTGCACCGCACTTATCGCGGCCATTCATCGTCTTCAGAAACAGGAATTCGCGCCCATTCTGCAGCGCTCTTCTACGCGCGGACTCTTTCTACTGTACGAGGATTACCTCATTGAAACTGAAGGGCCGGAAAGTGGCGGCATTCTGCAGACAGCCCGGTCACGCAATGATCTGAATGCCACACTTTTAAAACGCCGATTGCGGCAGCCCTATCTCCATTTGCTGAGCCAGGTGCAGCGTCTCCATGCAATTTTGCTGCGCCGGGCGGAAAAGTATTCTGCCGTGGTAATGCCTGTTTACACTCATGGACAGCCCGCCATGCCGACCACATACGGTCATTATCTTTCTGGAATTGCGGAAGCACTGTTTCGTAGTTTTGAAGACCTGCTCTCCGTTGCGGGAGAACTGCAATGCTGCCCGTTGGGCGCTGGGGCGGTTTCAGGAACTTCATTTCCAATTCGTACCGAGCGCACGGCCCAATTGCTGGGATTTGATTCAGGTACCATGCACTCCCTCGAGGCTGTCGCTTCACGCGACTTCATCGCGCGGTTATTGTCGGCAACATCGCTGTACGGATTAAGCCTCTCTCGTCTGGCCACGGACTTTCTGCAATGGACGACATCTGAATTTGATTTTCTGCATCTTCCTGATGAGCTAACCGGCTCAAGCTCTGCCATGCCGCAGAAAAGAAATCCATTTCTGCTGGAACATGTGCAAGGACGCAGCGCTGCTTTGACCGCCGCTTTTGTGCATGCAGCCGGAGCAATGCATGCGATGCCCTTCACTAATTCGATAGCGGTGGGAACTGAGGCGGTACGGCCTGTCTGGAGAGCGCTCCAGGACCTTACGGAAATGGCGACATTGATGCGGTTGGTGGTCGGTGGTGCTGAGCCGAATCGTACGGCTATGCTTGAGCGCGCAGTGAAAGGATTCACCACGGCGACGGCGATCGCTGACCAACTGGTCAGAGAAGAGAAGCTGGATTTCCGCACCGCGCACCGGATGGTAGGCATGGCAGTGCTTAAAACTCTGGAGAGTTCAAATAGTTATTCAGAAGGCGCACTGGTATCGAACCTGGCCGCCTGCGGTTTACCGGCTTCTTCGCTGGATATAGATCCTGCCTCAATTGTTCAGTCGTATGAATTTGGAGGCGGGCCCGGACCGGGCTCGCTGAAAGCCTGTCTCTCACGCCTGCGGACAAAATGGATTTTGTTTGAGCGCGGAAAGCATTTAAGAAAAACAAAATGGCAAGATGCGGAGATTGCATTAACCAATGTAGTTGAGAAGGTGCTTAAATCTGCCATCGACGGAAATTCTTTTGAATACAGCCATGATACTCAATCGGACAATCATGCTAAAGCACGCACGATTGAATTGCGTAGCGATACGTTTACGCTTCCCAGCAAAGCAATGATGGCAGCGATCGCCTCAGCTCCTTTGGGGGACGATGGTTATCGCGAAGATCCAACCGTTATTCGTCTGGAAGAGTTAGCGGCGGAAAAACTTGGCAAGCAAGCCGCTTGTCTCACCCCCAGCGGCACCATGGCAAACCTTGCGGCCATTTTGACTCATTGCAAGAAAGGCAATCTGGCTCTCGTCGGCGATCAGTCCGATATTTATGCCTATGAAGATCAGGGTCTTGCCGGAGATATCGGCGTTACGCTAGTGCCTGTGCCAACGCAATCCAATGGCACTTTATCGCTTTCTATTTTGGAAAACGAATTCAAAAAGGCGAGCCACGCTTCCCTTAACGTTGATCTTGTCTGTCTGGAAAATCCACACAATCTGTGTGGCGGCGTCGTCCTCTCTTTGGATTACATACGGGAAGTTGCGGATTTTGTGCATGCCAGAGGTGCTCACCTGCACCTGGATGGCGCCAGGCTGTTTCATGCCGCAGTGCAACTCAAGATTGATGCTGCCGAAATTACTAGAAGTGCGGATTCTGTTCAGGTTTGCCTTTCCAAAGGACTGGCTGCGCCTGTTGGCTCGATTGTGGCCGGGAGTTTTGATTTCATTGATCAGGTAAGAAATAAGCGCCAGATGCTGGGAGGAAACATGCGACAGGCGGGGATCATCGCCGCCGCAGGCATCGTTGCTCTCGAACACATGGTCGAGCGACTTGCTGATGACCATGCAAATGCGCAGCGATTTGCAGAAGGGCTGACACGAATTCACGGCATTGAAGTGGACATGAAAACGGTTCAGACAAATACGGTTGTGTTCCGTGTAGTTGATTCACGGTTGGATGTTCCAGAGTTTATTGAGACTGCTCGTGGCTTTGGTCTTCACGTCAGCGAGTTCAAACGTGGCCGCCTGCGTGCGGTTTTCCATTACGGCATTGAGATGGCTGATGTTGAAGAAGCATTACGAATCATTTCCCGTGTCATGCAGGAACCTTCAGAAACTCATTTGCGATTCCAGGTACAAGCTCACAGCTAGCTTTCACGTGCAATGAAGTAACAGCACTGGGTAGATTTTCAAATCCTTCAACAATTCAGGACTAAAACAATGCATCGAGACGTGACTTTTGAAAGTGCAATTTCCGTTGCGCATGATCTTGTGCGTATTCCCAGCGTGTCAGGTGATGAAGGGGCAGCCGCGCAGCGAGTGCTCAGTGAGTTCAAGCTATTGGGCTTTGATGACGTATGGACAGATGAAATTGGAAATGTGTATGCGAGAGTGAAGGGCCGTGATGAAGCACCAGCCATCATGCTCAGCTCGCATCTGGACGTGGTCCCTGCGGGCGACCGATCAGAATGGGAGTATCCGCCCTTTGAGGGGCAGATTGCGGAAGGGTTTTTACATGGACGTGGTGCAGTGGATTGTAAAGGTCCACTCGCCTTGCAGACTTATGCGGCGGCAACTTTTCTGGATTCGAGGCCGGCAGGAGATATATACGTCGTCCACACTGTGCTGGAAGAATGCGGAAGCTGGGGCATGGCCCAGGTAATGGAGCAATTGGCCGATCAGGTTTCAGCAGTGGTGCTGGGAGAATCCACGGCGGGAGATATCTGTATCGGACATCGTGGGCGCATTGAGATGATGATCACGATTGCAGGTAAATCCGCACATGCCAGTGCGCCGGAACGGGCCCACAGTCCAGTAGTAATGTTACCGGCGTTTCTGGATGCCCTGAAGAAATATTCTGAAGCTCTTCCATCCCATGATGTTCTGCCGCGTTCCACGATGGTGCCCACAGTAATCGAGACATGGCCTGTCAGCCGGAACATGGTCCCGGAAGAAGTTCGTATTGTGGTTGACTGGCGCACACTTCCGCTTGGAGAAGCATGTACGGTGGATGGTTTTAATAAATTTCTGCAAAGCCGGTTGCGGGAAGAAATGGTGGCTTCTGGGCTGAGTGTACGGGCAGAGGAAATTTCAGCCCGGCAGCGTGCTTATACAGGATGGGAGCGCGCAATGCCAGTTTCAACGCGCGGTTTTGTAGTGGCCGAGTCACATCCAGTGGTTGAAGCCGCGGTCCAGGCAGTGTGGTCAATTACCAAGCAGAAACCTGCTGTTCGTCCGTGGACATTTGGTACGGATGGAGGATATGCGTGCGGTAAGTATGGCATACCAACCATCGGTTACGGGCCTGGTGATGAATCTTATTCGCACACGAACCGTGAGCGGCTCGATCTTAACTCCGCGCGCGCGACCTACGAAACATACCCTGAACTGATTCGCCAACTTCATCAAGCTTTAGCGGCGGACGAATTTGTGGCCGCAAAGGCGGCTGGCGGTGAGCATTTATTTTTAAAACGGCTGAAGAGAAGCTGAAGATCCGGGAACAGCCCACCCTGTGAAAACACTTAAATCATCATCGCTTGCTTATCGCATACCCAGGCCGCAGGCGTCAGTCCGGCTTTTCTGCTTTCCCTACGCAGGTGGAGGCGCAAGCCTGTTTAGAGCCTGGCAGCAGCATCTTCCACAGAATGTTGAACTTTGTCCGGTCCAACTACCAGGACGAGAGACGCGCGCCATGGAGCCGGCATTTTCCAGAATCGAGCCATTGATTGAAATGCTCTGCCATGATCTGAAAATCTATTTAGATCTGCCTTGTATTTTTTTTGGGTACAGCATGGGCGCGCTGATTGCTTTTGAACTTACACGAATGCTGCAAAGCATTTCTGCTCCTATCCCGTCGCATTTGTTCCTGGCGGCACGTCGTGGTCCCCGGATGCCGGGTTCATCTGTTACGGGAGCGCTCACTGATCGCCAGTTTGTGGACGAACTAAAGTGCCTGGGCGGAGCGCCTGAAGCGATACTGCAATCCCCAGAGATGATGGAAATGATGCTGCCCACCCTGCGCGCAGATTTCTCATTGTGTGAAAGCTATCAATATTTCCCGGGCCCGCTTCTGGAGTGCCCGATTCATGTTTTCGGCGGTAGTGAAGATTTAAAAATCGCGCAGCCGGATCTCGCGGCATGGGCCGGGGAAACTCGCTCTTCTTTTAATGTAAAGCTTTTTGAGGGCGGCCATTTTTTTCTGCACAACTCGCACAATGCAATTGTCAGCACTATTGTAAGCGCGGCGTTTCCGCGACCATTCAGCGAATCAGGCGATTCAGCATCGATCGGCATGAGAACTCACATGCCTTCATGATTCTTCATCAGGAACATTGTTTCTCTTTTCCGCGCTGCTAAAGTGTTATCAAAATTGCAAACGCCTCAAATTTCAATTGGGAATCCTATGGGCATAAAACGTCAGCTGTTCCTGCTGCTACGGATAATCTGGGACTTTATACATGGTATGTATGCTTTCCATCACATCGGTCCCTGTGTAACTGTCTTTGGTTCCGCACGGCTATCTCGCGAGAGCGCGGAATATCAGGCGGCATGCAGAGTTGGTATGGCATTGGGCGGAAATGGACTCACAGTGATGACCGGTGGTGGCCCAGGCTTGATGGAAGCGGCCAGCCGCGGCGCTCGCCAGGCGGGAGGCAAATGTATTGCATGCCGAATCACACTCTCCCAGGAACAGGACAGCAATAAGTACATTGACCGTTCTGTGGCTTTCCGGTACTTCTTCGTTCGTAAGGTCATGCTGCTACGCAATTCATGCGCCTTGGTGGTGTTGCCCGGTGGATTGGGAACTCTGGACGAACTTTTTGAAGCGCTTACCTTGATCCAGACTGAAAAAATTGCGCCGCTGCCGATTGTCTTCATCGGCAAGGAGTACTGGCAGCCATTGCTCAATGTAATCCGTTGGATGGTATCGGTTGGGACGATCAGTGTGAAAGAAATGGAGCGAGTCACCAGCCTGATGTTAGTGACCGACGATATCGAGGAAATGATTGATCACCTGAAGGCGAGACGAGGCCATGTAGTAGATATCAGTAAACCTCTTGCGTCGAATCCCGATCCTGATTTAAGTCACTATTCTGAAAAATCGACCCGACCCCTGCGCGGCAAAGCTTCAGTCGCGAACTAACTTGCCCAGCAAACTACATCACGGGAACTCTCTTGTCGGAACGAATGTGCCGCGCAAAGATGGCCGGGCCAAGGTCACCGGAGCAGCATTGTATGTTGACGACTTGCAGGTTCCAGAAATGCTGCACGGAGTGACAGTGCGCAGTAAAGTGCCTAGAGGGCGGATTAGCGCAATCCATTTTGGAGAAGGAATTCCCTGGAGCGAGTTCACTATCGTAACCGCCGCTGATATTCCGGGAAGCAACTGCATTGCGCTGATTACTGATGATCAGCCTTGTCTAGCGGCTACCCACGTCAATCATCCAGAAGAGCCGATTCTTTTACTGGCCCACCATGATCGATATCTACTGGAAGAAGCGCTGCACAGCGTGCAAGTGGAAATCGATCCATTGCCTGCTGTGTTTACTCTCAAAGAAGCGCTTGAGGCAAAGATAGTGATCTGGGGTGAGAACAATATTTTTAAAAAAATGGTAATTGAAAAGGGCGATACTAACGCGGCTTGGAACCAGGCCGCGTTTATTGTCGAGGAAACGTATTCCACCGGAGCGCAGGAGCAACTTTATATTGAGACCAACGGCATGTTGGCTGCGGTCTCGCCGGATGGGGACCTTACTGTATGGGGCTCAATGCAATGCCCTTATTACGTTCACAAAGCACTTACAAAATTGTTTGGGCTGGCAGAGGACCGGGTGCGCGTCATCCAGACGGAGACTGGTGGTGGATTTGGCGGTAAAGAAGAGTATCCATCTATGCTTGCGGCGCATGCCGCGCTGCTCGCGTGGAAATCCGGCAAGCCGGTAAAAATGATTTACGACCGCACGGAAGATATGGCTGCCACGACCAAAAGGCATCCGGCGCAGATACACCATCGCACGGCCGTTACGAGCGATGGCAAGCTGCTGGGTATGGAGATAAACCTCGTGATCGACGGAGGAGCTTACGCAACCCTGAGTGCGGTTGTTTTATCGCGGGCTGGCATTCACGCTGCTGGGCCTTACAATTGCCCCAACATTCGCATTGAAGGTGTTGCAGTAGCAACGAATACGGTTCCACATGGAGCATTTCGAGGCTTCGGTGCGCCCCAGGCATTTTTTGCCATGGAGCGGCACATGGAGAAGATCGCGGCAGTGGTTGGCGTGTCTTCAGATGAGCTCCGCCGGCGCAATTTCCTGCATAAGGGCAATCTGACTGCGACCGGACAGAAAATTCGTGAAGATATTGATCTAAGCGGTTTGCTTGACCATGCGTTAGCAAGAGCCGGTTATCACCAGAAGCGGGCTATGTTTGCCAGAGAGAATTCAGAACAGAATGTCAGACGGGGCATTGGGTTCGCGGCATTTTTCCACGGCGCGGGTTTTACCGGTTCCGGTGAACGTTATCTGGCTTCAACTGCGGGTATTGAAGCAAGCTCTGAAGGCCGGATACGCATTCTGACTTCGGGTACAGAAATAGGGCAAGGAACGAATACCTCTCTTGCGCAGATTGTTGCCGAGACCTTGAATGTGCCGCTGCATTTTGTAGAAATGGCACAGCCGGATACAAGGCATGTTCCTAACAGCGGACCGACGGTAGCGTCGCGTACGTGCATGGTGATTGGGAAGCTTCTGGAAAGGGCTGCAACGGATTTGAGACGTATCCTGGGCGATGCCGGTTTTCTTAACGGCGATTCCCCCGATGATTTCTGTGCGGCATGCGCTGCATACATACAAGCGCACGGGAAACTTCAGACATACGCTCAATACAAAGCGCCTCCTGAAATTTTCTGGAACGATGAAACACATAGCGGTGACGCATATAGCACGTTCGCGTGGTCTGTGCATGTTGCGGAAGTCAACATTGATCCGGCCACATATGAAGTTCGAGTGGAGAATTTTGTTGCGGTTCAGGAAGTTGGTCGCGTAATACATCCGATCATGGCGGCAGGCCAGATTGAAGGCGGCGTCGTTCAGGGGATCGGATTTGCACTGTGCGAAGACGTTGTGTGGTCGAACGGCCGCATGGAAAACAGCCAGATGACAAATTACATTATTCCCACTTCCCTTGATGTGCCGAAGATTGAAGTGATATTTCTGGAAAATCCCTATCCGTACGGGCCGATGGGAGCAAAAGGAATAGGAGAGCTTCCCATTGATGGTCCAGCCCCGGCGCTGGTGAATGCGATTGAAAATGCGCTGGGAGTCAGTGTGAACACAATTCCTGCCACACCTGAAATTCTTATGGCAGCCATGGAGGCCGTGCATGCAGAAAACGCTTTTGCAATTGCAAGTTAATGGGCAGGCGAGAAGCGTTGAGGCATGGCCCATGCAGAGGCTGCTTGACGTGCTGCGAGAGGAGTTGAAATTAACAGGCGTGAAAGAAGGCTGCGGCGAAGGGGAATGCGGGGCCTGCTCAGTATTGCTGGATGGAAAGCTTGTGAATAGTTGTCTAGTTCCGGCGTACCAGGCCAGGGGCACGCAGGTCACCACCATTGAAGGTCTGGCGGCAAATGACAAACTTCATCCCGTGCAACAAGCCTTTATCGAAACCGGCGGAACACAATGCGGATTCTGCACCCCGGGAATGATTCTTGCAGTGACAAGCCTGCTGCAGCGAAATTCAGATCCTTCAGAAGCTGAAATTCGCACAGCTATTGCCGGGAACCTGTGCCGTTGCACCGGTTATATGGGAATTGTGAATGCAGCATTGCAGGCGGCACGCTCTGCGCAAGAGGTAGGACTTGAGAGCGCCAGCTAACATTTGTGAGGTCCGGTCGCCAAAGAATCTTGGTGAAGCTCTTGGCCTCATTGCAAGTTCGCCGAATGCATGGAAGCCTCTGGCTGGCGGCACTGATGTAATGGTCGCACTTGCAGCAGGGAAGCTGAAGGATCGTTGTTTCTTAGACCTTTGGTGTCTGAATGAACTGCGGGGCGTCCGCGAGGAAGGCGGCCATTTCACCATTGGAGCGTTGACCACGCATTCTGAGATCCTGCAACACACCGCGCTATGTTCGGCATTACCTCTGCTGGCCGCGGCTGCGGCGGAAATTGGCGGCGTGGCTAACCAAAACCGTGGCACGATCGGCGGCAATATTATGAATGCCTCGCCGGCAGCTGATATTCCGCCGGTGCTCCTTGTGTATGAAGCGGAGGTTGAATTTGCTTCTATTCGTGGCGCGAGATGGGTTCCGTATTCCGGCATGCACATTGGCTACAGGCAGACTTTATGCGCACCGGACGAATTGCTTACGAGAATCCGCTTACCGCGTCTGTATGCGCACATGCGTTCCTGCTATCGAAAAGTAGGAGCGCGCAGAGCGCAGGCAATTTCAAAAGTTTGTATGGCTGCGGTGGTTGACGATGCAGGGCAGGATGTCAGGATTGCATTTGGCAGCGTCGCTCCATTCCCAGTGCGCTGCTATCGGACGGAAGAAGCGGTCCAGCGCGGCGAAGATCCCGCCAGAAGTCTTGCCACGGAGTTAACTCCAATTAATGACATGCGTTCCACGGCCGCATACCGCATGCGTGTGGCCCAGAATTTATTGACAGGCTTTCTGAAACATGAATCCTGACTGGACAATTCGCAGCCGTCGCGTCGTGCTTCCGCAGGGAATCGAACCGGCGACAATCAGCGTGCGAGATGGTGTGATCCTTGGAACAGGGGCATACGATCAACTTGCAGATGAAGACGTGGGAGATTTGGTGATTATGCCCGGCCTGGTGGATACGCACGTGCATATCAATGAGCCGGGCCGCACAGAATGGGAAGGATTCCTTTCTGCAACAAAAGCAGCCGCTGCAGGAGGAATTACCACACTGATTGAGATGCCGTTAAATAGCATTCCCGCAACTACCTCTGTGAAAGCTTTTCATGAAAAAGCCGCAGCCGCACAGGGGCAGTGCTGGGTAAACGTCG
>DASZMF010000754.1:0-4962 GCA_035552035.1 Candidatus Angelobacter sp. | reverse complement strand
AGAAAAAAGAGATTTACCGCATCTCCAATAAAATCGTCCGCACCACCAACATCACGCAAAGCGGCGTAGGCGACAAACGCGGCCTCTGGACCACGGTGATTGCGTCCGCTATTTTGATCTTCGAGTAATTTTGAAGGACTTCGGGAGTATCTTCTTTTCGAAGTATCGAGCGGTACCGAGAGATCCCTGCTCCGCACAAAAATCAACGAGGCGCCGACTCACTCGTCAGGCGCCTCGTTTTCCTTTGTGATCCTTCGTGTCCTTTGTGGTTAAGTTTTGCCCGCTTTAAAGCTCGCCTTTTTATACGTCTTCCCCAGCCGCTCAAACATGGCAGCACACATAATCGGCAAGCCGACCGTGGCGTCAATGAATACTTCGCCAAACTTGCCACCTTCGTCCGGCGGAACAAACTTGCCCCAGGAAATAGCCTCAGAATAAGGTGAGCCCGATAGCCCGCCCCAATACACCGGCTCCGGACAGATGCGCACACCATAGTGATAGCGCTTCAGCGGAACATCTTCCCCGGCGCGACGCACACGCAGCTCGCAATAAGGCCCAAACTGTTGCGCCCAGTTTCTGGGCACGCCGCCGCCAATCGTCAGGATTCCCAGCTTTTTCTGCTGCAGCAGCGTCTCGGCAAAATAATTCAGGTCAAGAAATGGATCGTACCGCAACTGCGACTTGCCATCCCGCGCGCGCATGCGGTTGTTCAGCGCCACATCCAGCCCCATCTCAGAGTCAGTAAACGCGGGCACAAACACCGGCACATTCTTCTCATACGCTGACTTCAATATGCCTCGCCCTTTAGCGTGATGCTTCAGATGGTCGCCAATCGCGCGATTCAATTTCCATGAACACATGATCTGTTGCGGGTCCCATTTGCCCAGCACTTCTTCCATCACCAGTTCAACGTGGTCAAGATTCTGCTCCGGCTCCAGCGTGTCATAGACGCGGTTATAGCCGGCCTCGTACAGTTCAACATCGTTCATCTTCGGATCGTAGCGATAATGCTTGCAGCCGGTGGCCTCAACCAGCCCATGCGCCATCAGCGCGCCGGTGGAGACAACGGCATTGACCAGTCCCTTATCAATCAGGTCGCAGATAATCAGCCCTTGCTTCGCTACAGTCATGGCTCCGGCCAGCGTCATTACTACAAAGCAATCTTTGTCGCGCGCCATGGCCTCAAGCACGTCCACGGCTTCTCCAAGTTGGCGGCCGGTAAATGCCGTGTCCGCCATGCCACGCAGCAGATCGCTGATGTTTTTGGCCTTGGAAAGGTCCAGCGGTGAAAGGGGAGATAGCTTGTCCTGCACCGGATCGTGCAACTTGCGGTC
The DNA here is from genome assembly GCA_035552035.1 of Candidatus Angelobacter sp. Classification (GTDB taxonomy): domain Bacteria; phylum Acidobacteriota; class Terriglobia; order Terriglobales; family Acidobacteriaceae; genus Angelobacter. The sequence goes on along the minus strand of DASZMF010000754.1, from coordinate 3,628 downwards.
AATACCTGCGCCTGCCTGCTTCTTGCTCAATGCTTCACCTCTAGAGGACTTGTTTCAAAACTGTGTTGCGAAATTTAAAAAAGTCTGGCGAACTTAAAAAACTAAACGCTGCGCGCCGCAGAGTCAAACCGGAAACCTTTTTTTGATATGCTGGAAGAGAAGCCGATGCCTAATCCAGACAAGTTTACCGTTGGCCTGATTCAGATGGCCTGCTCGCCCGATCCTGACGACAATCTTCGCCGGGCCGCGGAAAAAGTCCGCTCCGCCGCCAAACAAGGCGCACAGATAGTCTGCCTGCCGGAGCTTTTTCGCACACAGTATTTCTGCCAGCGTGAAGATACCGCACTCTTTGACTTAGCTGAACCCATGCCCGGCCCAACCACTGAGGCTCTCTCGGCCATCGCGCGTGAATGCAAGATCGTAATCGTGGCTTCAGTTTTCGAGCGACGCGCGCGCGGCCTTTATCACAACACCGCCGCCATCATTGACGCTGACGGCAGCACCAAGGGCCTCTACCGCAAGATGCACATCCCGGACGACCCGCTTTACTACGAAAAATATTACTTCACTCCCGGCGATCTCGGCTTCAAGGCCTTTGACACTGAATATGGACGCATGGGCACGCTCATCTGCTGGGACCAGTGGTATCCAGAGGGCGCGCGCATCACCGCGCTGCAGGGCGCAAATATTCTTTTCTATCCCACGGCCATCGGTTGGCATCCGGACGAAAAAGCTGAATTCGGAACCACGCAGCATGACGCGTGGCGCACCATTCAACGCTCGCACGCCATTGCCAGCGGAGTCTTTGTCGGCTCGGTCAACCGCGTGGGTCATGAGTTTGGTGACATTCGCGGCAATCGCGCCGTCGGCAAAGGCCTTGAATTCTGGGGCGGATCCTTCTTATGTGATCCTTTTGGACGCATCATCGTGGAAGCCTCTCACGACAAAGAAGAAATCCTCATCGGCGAATGCGACCTCAAACATCTGGAAGACATCCGCCGCAACTGGCCTTTTCTTCGCGACCGTCGCATTGAAAGCTACGAAGAGATTACAAAGAGGTTTCTGGATTGACCAAAGACGACTTGGGTTTCATTGTGCTTGGAATGATGGTCCTGGCCTTCGTCGGCTGGAGGTTGCGGGGTTGGTTCCGCGATTTCCGAGAGCATCCTTTGAGGACACTGGCATCTCTTGCGCTGCTTATCGCTGCGGTTTTCTTGGTTGGTGCATTTTATGGGACCGGCTACGGATCGATGTTTCCTAATTCTCCGTTCCGCTATTTTGCCTGGGCTGTGTCCCTGGCATTGTTTATCGTCGTCATCTGGGTTGACACATGCCCCTCTCGGCAGGTCCGGCAAAGACATATGAGACGGCGGGCATTTAGGCGCGCTGCATCTGGGCCGCGCCTATGACCGATACTCCCCGCTCCCTTGGCTATCGCATGCCCGCCGAATGGGAGCCTCACCAGTCCACATGGCTGGCGTGGCCACACAATCGCTCTGACTGGCCAGGCAAATTTGACGCTATCCCGTGGGTCTTTGCCGATATCGTCCGCCATCTGAGCCGCGTGGAAGATGTAAACCTCATCGTAGCTTCCGCGCGTGAAAAGCAAACGGCTCAAAAAGCCTTGAAGCTGAGCCATGTCGGGATGAAGCGAGTAAAGTTTCACACCTGGCCCACCAACCGCATATGGACGCGCGACTCCGGCCCCATCTTCGTGAAGAAGAACAATGTCAAGAAGAGCGACTCAGTAGCGATCACAAACTGGCGCTTCAACGCCTGGGCGAAATATTCTGACTGGAAGCATGACAATCAGCTGCCAGAGCGGATCGCCAAAAAATTCAAGCTAAAGCAATTCACGCCGCTCATCACACACAAAGGCAAGCCGCTAGAAATTGTTCTGGAAGGCGGCAGCATTGACGTCAACGGCCAGGGCCTGATGCTCACGACAGAAGAATGCCAGCTCAGCAAAGTCCAGCAACGCAACCCGGAGCTCACACGGCAAGATCTTGAAAAAGTTTTTGCCGATTATCTTGGAATAGAAAAAATAATCTGGCTTGGCAACGGCATCAAGGGTGATGACACGCACGGCCACGTGGATGACATCTCACGCTTCGTAGCGGCAGATACAGTGCTCACCGTGGTAGAGCCGAATCGCAGCGACGCCAATTACGATCCGCTGCAAGAAAATCTGCGCCGGCTGCGCACGGCCACTGATCTCCAGGGACGCAAGCTGCAAATCATCGAGCTGCCGCTTCCCCGCCCTGTCATCTTTCGCGGACAGCGCCTGCCTGCCAGCTACGCCAATTTTTATATCGCCAACGGATTGGTTCTGGCTCCGACCTTCAACGATCCCAATGATCGTGTGGCTCTCAATATTCTGGCAGATCTATTCCCCAAGCGTGAAATCGTTGGCATACACTGCGGAGACTTTATCTGGGGCCTCGGCGCCATCCACTGCATGACGCAGCAGCAGCCACTCTAATTGGCGGTCCACTCTTGCTTGGAGCGTGTATTTTTGCCGTTCTGGTCTCTGGCCAGTACCTCAACCGTGTTGTCACCGGGAAAGATTCCCTTCTGGGTAAGTTGTTTCTCCCAGGAGTCAACCGGGGCGTCTGGGGTTTCGTCAACGTCGGCAAAACCGTTGACACGAATTTCCACAAAGGTAATTTTTTCTCCGCTGTCTGCTGTAATTTTTACATTTATGTCCCAGCCGAAAGGGCGGCTGGGACTGTGCGTGATGTCTATCTTCATTTTCTTTCCTCGTACACTTTTCCGAGACGAATGCAGGCACGATGGCAAATTTCAGTCTGCTGCAGCCGCTGTCCTGGGCCGCGACGCAAACAATTCCGGGTCAGTAATTTGCAGCTTCTCCAGCGTGTCCTTCCACACCGCGGGAATTCCTGGCATGGCGGCAATTTCTTTTTTCGCCGTGAGAGCGTGCTCCATCTTGATTGCTATCGGCTTCAGTCCCGTGGCTTGGGCAGCCACGGCCACGGAAATATTTCGGGCGCACATGCCTTCCAGTAGAAACATGCGCGTGAGCGCCACTTGAATATTCGGGCCAGAGGTAAGCGCGCCATGGTTCGGCAAAATCACCGCCGGATATTTCGCAATAGCCTCAGCAAACGGGCGGACACGATCTACACCGGCTGCCGTGCCGGTGTAGTCTTCTTCCACAATGCCTACATCGCCGGCAATGATGCAGCTTTCCTGGTCATAGATTTCCGGAACGCGGCGGAACGTTCCCCAGCTTACCGTGGCCGGCGGATGCGTATGCGCCAGCGCTGCAATCTGCGGATTCAAGCGATGAATCACAGCATGCAGCGCAATCGTGTCATTTACATAAGGATCAATCGAGGGATCGTGTTCCAGTACCTTGCCGTTGAAATCAAAAGTGCATATGTCCACGGGCCGCAACGTGCCGAAAGACGGACCAAATCGATTCATCAACATTTTGTTCTCGCCAATGACCACGCTCAGGTGTCCGGCTACGCCTGCGCTGAGACCGGCACGATACAGCGCCCGGGCCGCGCAGCAGATATCAAACTTAACGTTTTCAATGGACAATGACATAGACGCACCTCAAAACCATGTTTACAAAACAACGATCTACAGACAAATCCTAGAC
>DASZMF010000753.1:0-5068 GCA_035552035.1 Candidatus Angelobacter sp. | reverse complement strand
ATCGCGGAACTTGATCTTCGGATTGTGCTTCGACAGCACCTTGGTGATCGCCGCCGTCAGCGTCGTCTTCCCGTGATCGATATGCCCAATGGTTCCTACGTTTACGTGCGGCTTACTGCGGTCAAATTTTTCCTTTGCCATGATTCCCCTCCTCAGAACGCCAATCAGGACCGTCGCGACTCCAATCGCGCCAACCTGTTGCGCTAGTAATACTGATAAACCTTCTGATATTTCTGGCGGACTTTTACATCCACTTTTTCAATCCGTTCAAGATAAAACTCGCGCATCAAAGCCTGGTCTGAAACCGTGAGCGCTTCATACAGCTTTTTGGCTGTCGTACCCGACTTGGCCAGCGTGCTGTCAACGTTTTCCAAAAGACCCAGGCCAAGAATCTTTTCAAACTCACGCACGGGCAGCGAATTACTATGCAGCTTGCCGTAAAATTTACTCAGGGCAGCAGAAGTAAAGACGCGCTCCAGCGCAGACTGCAGCTGCTCAAACTCAGCGGTCTTTGTAACTGCGATCTGTGCCTGCTGGTATGCCATTTTGTTAGCTTTTAGCTATTAGCCTTTAGCTCTCAGTAAATTTTCTCGGTCCAACCACTCTTCTAAAGCTCAATCATTAGAATCTGAAATCGAATAAATCTGCGTTTTTTCAATTTCCCGATTACCAGATTACCCAATTACCAATTTTATGGAGCGGGAGACGGGAATCGAACCCGCGACCAACAGCTTGGAAGGCTGTGACTCTACCACTGAGTTACTCCCGCCTGCTTTTACCGCCCAAACTCCCCGCCATCTAACTGCGATTCTTTTTGCGCCCTGATCCGTTCAGCGTTCCAGTGCAGAATGGTTCTCGCTGCAAAAAATGCCAGCAACGCGAAAGTCAACTCACGTATGTTGATCTGTCTGCTACCAAACGGAACCGAGCTGCCATCCATCATCAGCCAGGCCAGAAGCGCCAGCACTGCATACAACGCTATTGCTGTAAAAAATCTTTTTTGCTGGTCCATCTGCAACCCTGCGCACTTCTAAACTCTGGAGCTGATGACCAGGATTGAACTGGTGACCTCTCCCTTACCAAGGGAGTGCTCTACCAACTGAGCTACATCAGCTTGGAACAAATTCATCAGCTAATGTTCGCCTGAATCCTTCGCTGCGCTCAGGATTTTCGGCCGCAGGCTTCCACTTCGCTTACACCTGCCTTAACGCCTCAACATCAGCTCAAAACAATCTGGTGCACAGGGGAGGATTCGAACCTCCGTAGCTCCTGAGAGCGGCAGATTTACAGTCTGCTACCATTAACCACTCGGTCACCTGTGCATTGAACCGAGCCTGCTTCGCGTGCGCCAATCTACTTGCGCTGACCCTTTACTTCCACGGGCTCCGCAACGCCCAGCTCTTTCTTACTGGCTGCAAAAACGGGTGCTTTTTCTCCAATAGAAAAAAGCAATCAAGGGACGAGCGAACATACTTCCGCATCAGACTCAAACCGAGACGTTTGGGAAAGTCTTCGTGGGTTTGCGTTCCGGAGAAATACTATGTGCGCAGTGCCTGCTGTGTTCCGAAAATACGCGTCCAGCTACGCGTTCCCGGAAAAAATCCCGTTATCCATTCTGGAGCTGGCGAAGGGACTTGAACCCCCGACCCTCTGATTACAAATCAGATGCTCTACCAGCTGAGCTACGCCAGCACAATCCTCCCGTAACCGGGCACAAAGATAATAAGTTAGCACAGCGGTAAACCCGCGTGCAACATCGTGGCTTTGAGCTTTATAGGGGAAGCGTAACCTGCGTGGTACCGCTCCAACACTATTGTAGCAATTTCCCGCCTTTTTCGGCCACCACTTCACCAGGAAAAATTACTTAATCTATACTGGTCATCTCATGTTCAAGCACCGCAAACTGCTGATTTTAGCCATCTTACTGGTCGCCGTGGCGGCCGTCGGATTTTTTCTCTATCACCGCACCACCCAGCTGCCAGAAGCCGCCACGCTTCTGCCAGAAGGCGATTTGCTGATTTACGCCAACCTGAAACCAGTCCACTTGTTCGACCTGGCAAACTCCGGCTCCATCAAAATGGAAGGCGAATACAAGGACTTTGTGGACCAGACTGGAATTCAGTTTGAGCGCGATCTCGATGAAGTTGCCATGTCCCGGCGTGATACGGCTGACGGTCGCGACGTTGAATCATCAGAGGTGTTTGTCGGCCGCTTCGACGAAGCGCGCCTGAGAAAATACTTTGCCAAACTCGCTTCTGGCAGTGAGCCATATCGTGACGTCACGATTTATTCCATCGTGCATGAAGGACACATTGTCCGCGTGGCCCTCTTCGGATCCAGCAAAATCGCGGCTACCAACATGCTTTCTCCTGAGCCTATGCACGGCATCATCGACCGCACATTAAAATCCGCACACGGCCCATCTTTGCTGAAAGAACATTACAGTGATGTCCCACTCGGCAGCGTGGCCTGGTTGATTGATCGCATCCCCAACAAGCCTGACAACATTCAACTGCCCGGCGGATTCTCGCTGACGATTCCCGGTGGCACCGTTGCCGTTGGTTCGCTGCGCTATGCTGGCTCGCTGCTGTTGCGTGCCGATGTCTTTGCGCAAAGTGAAGCCCAGGCCAAAGAAATTGTTGATTCCGCCAATTCGCATCTGACGCTGGTGAAGAGCATTGGCCAGATCATGGGAAACAGAGGGACTGACAAAGATATAAAAGCAGCGTTTGAAAGTATTCAGGTGGCGCAAAAAGAAAATGTGGCGACATTCACCGCCACGGTCCCACAAACAATTATCAAAAAGCTCTGGTCAGAAGCCCAGTCAGAATCCGCCGCTCCAGCGCCAACGGCTACACCCGTTCCAACTGCCACGCCTGCACCACATCGCAGGAGGCGTTAAATCACATTGCGCCGGAAGCTACCTGCTGGCTCATGCTGAAGCGCAGATATTTATTGGGGTTGACCGGGGTATTGAAAATGCGGACTTCATAGTGCAGGTGCGGGCCGGTGCTGCGTCCGCTCTGGCCCACGTAGCCGACTGAATCGCCTCTGCGGATCATCTGCCCTGCCGTGACAGCAAAGCCTGAAAGATGGCCATACAGCGTGCTTACCCCATTGCCATGGTCAATCATTACGGCGCGGCCGTAGCCATTCATAAAATCTGCAAACCGGACAATGCCGTCTGCCGGAGCTACTACGCGGGTGCCAATTTCACTGGAAATATCCACCCCGCGATGGAATGCGCCCTCACCGCTGAACGGATCAATGCGCTCGCCAAATGTTCCGGTAAGTCTGCCCTGGACAGGCCAGAGCGTAGGCGCTGCTGCCAGCCGCATCCAATCCCGCGTGCTGGTGTCGCGTACATCACCCATGCCAATGCCTACGGAAGCTGCGCCGGTCATGGCCGAATTACGCAGGGCGTAAAACTGTTGCAGTGAAGCAGAGGCCGGATCGTCATCTTCAAATACCGGATCGGCCTTGAGGCCGTAGAGCGATGAAACCTCGCCTGCCAGCGAGCTCAGAGACTGGGCCTGCATCTCGTTTTCCTGGGCAATCTGCTCCAGCTGCGAATATTGCGATTTCAGGGCTTTTTGCTCGTCGCGAAGCTGGTTGAACTTTTGCGTCTTCACTACCATGCGGGTATAGGAACCCAGCATGCCGGTGATTGTCAGCATTCCAATCAATGCGCCGGCCACAAAAACGTACAGGTAGTGCATGGGAACGGGGATCTTCAGCAGCTCCCCTTCCGCGTTCCTTGCCACCAGCATGATGTAAAAGCGTTTCCGCAAAATTTTGTTGCTCCAGGTGAGTGATAATGTTTTGCAACCGCCCAAATAAAAATTCAAAAAATATTAAGAGCGCTTCCCGGTAAGATTAGGCTCCTGTTTGGGCTTAAACTTTCTTCAAGCCTTAGTCGGCTGTAATCCCTTTTTGGGCCGCCTGATCGGATCAGGAAACTGCATGGCCAAAGGAATATGGAATGTTGGATAACCTTAACAAGGGCCATAAGCACTGTCAATGTCCCAACGCTCCACAGGAGTAACGAAGGTTGACTATCCAGAGCTGCAATCAAGCCCGTTCCACCCATGGCCTTCCGTTCATTTCTCCGCCACACTTATACTCTCGGCAGCAGGAATCTGGATCAACAGTCCTTTGCCTCAAATATAGTGAATTAACTGTTACGTTTGTCCCTGACCTACACTTGGAGACCCAGCTAATAACTGCTGCAATGCATAAATAAGTCTTTATTATTAATATAGATACAAACCATTACTGTGTTAAAAGAGAGAAATTTAATCGCGTATATCCGGCGGCTGGCCGATGCCTCAACCGCCAGGGGCGTAGCGCTTGGAGTAGGGGATGACTGCGCCATTCTCCGCCCGACCGCCGGCTCAGAGTTGCTGGTCACCACCGATCTTTGCCTTGAAGACGTTCACTTCCGCCGCGACTGGCACCCAGCCGCTTCCGTTGGCCATCGCTGCCTCACCCGAGGCCTGAGCGACATCGCCGCCATGGGCGGCACGCCGCTGGCTTGCTTCCTCTCTCTAGGCTTGCCGCAAGACCTGCCGCAAAAATGGGTCAATCAATTTCTCAAAAGTCTGCTGGCTCTGGCTCAGCGCTTCCACGTCCAGCTAGCAGGCGGCGATATTTCTTCTGCCCCCAAAATCACCGCGGACATCGTTGTCATAGGCCAGGTGCCAGCAGGCAAAGCCATTCTTCGCTCTGGCGCACATCCCGGAGATCGCATTTATGTCACCGGCTCTCTCGGCGGCTCAGCGGCTGTCTTGAAGCAGCTCTATGCAGGAAAGCCAGTAAAATCAATCAAATCCAATCCGCACTTTTATCCCGAACCCAGGCTGGCAGTTGGCCAATCGCTCAGAAAGCGCGCTACTTCCATGATCGACCTCAGCGACGGCCTCTCCGTCGACCTGGCACATATCTGCGAAGAAAGCCGAGTCGCAGCTTTGATCAACGCAAGCCAAATCCCCATCGCCAAAGGCGCAGATCTTGAGCTGGCGCTCCACGGCGGTGAAGACTATGAACTGCTTTTCACAGCCCGTAAACA
>DASZMF010000752.1:0-2689 GCA_035552035.1 Candidatus Angelobacter sp. | reverse complement strand
CCGAGAGTTGCTCGCCTCCCGCGCCTGTTCCTGCTTTCCCTTCGCCGCTCACGGCCAAAACACCATGTGCGGAAAGAGTAAGGTTGGCGCTCTCGCTGCTGGGAAGCGTGATCTCCTGCTCGCTAACCAGATGCTGCCCGCGCCAATCGATGCTCACAATATAAACGCCCTGCTTTAGAGACGAAAACTGGAAAGCGCCTTGCGCGTCGGTTTTCGCGTCCCACGTGGACGAGCCTTTTTTTAGGTGAACCTGCGCATCTGCCGCAGCTTCACCGGCTGCAGTATGCACCGTCCCGTGCCAACCGTCGGAGGCACCTGTCATTTGAAAGCAAATCAGAAAGAAACTCGCAAACGCAAGCAGACTCCGCGGCAGATCCCCACTCATGGCTTCTCAGGATATCGTGCGGGTGCGTTGCCCTGTTCCGAAGGCGCGCCAGAACATATCCACTACAGCCTCGGCTATCAGGCCTGGATTTTCCTGTGATCGCCGCAGAAACACGTGCCAGTACATAATTGGTCCCAACAACTGCGCCATGGACAGTTCCAGATCCACAGGTACCAGCTCGCCGCTCTTTATCCCGGCATTCAGCAGCCGCGTGAGTTCTCGGCGCGGAGGCTCCATCACTCGTTTCCTCCACAGATCGCCGAATTCCGTGTGTTTTACCGAATGTGCCATGAAATGCGGCATCATGCGGTTGCGAAGTTCAACATTTTCGTCTGGCCGGTACGCCAGCACGGCAACAATATCCTTTCGAATGTTGCCCGAATCGAACACAGGCCGCGTTTTTAGGCCATTTATCTCCTCCAGCACCTCCAATAGAAGAGCGTCTTTATCGGCCCAGTGCTTATATATAGTCGCTTTACTCACCGCTGAGCTGTCTGCGATGGCATCCATGCTGGTGCCTTCAATGCCGCGCTCGGCTATTAACTCTGCGGCCGCGCGAATCACCTTTTCATGCGCGCTGGAACTTCGTGTCCTGGCCATCAGACCTGAATCTTCGAGAACATTCTGGTTCCCACTATCAGGAACACCAAAGCCACAATCGCCATGACCGTCACATCCAGACCAAGACCATAAAATGTTCGGTCAATCAAAACCGCGCGTAAGGCATCTACCCCATATGCCAGCGGATCAAGGCTGATGATTGCACTGAACACCTTCGGCAGATTGTTGATGGGATACAGCGCCCCCGACAGAAAGAACATCGGCATCACCAGAAAGTTCATGATCAACTGAAAGCCCTGCATGTTCTCCAGCATGGATCCGATTGCCGTTCCCAGCGCTGCAAACAAACAAGCAATCATCCCCATGAACACGAACGCCAGCGGAAATTCCGCCCACTTCACCACGCGAAAACCGGCCATGAAGCACACAACCATCACCAGTGTCCCTTGTATGACGGCTACGGTGGATGCCCCCAGCGTGCGCCCGAACATGACCTGAAAACGCGGCACCGGCGCTACCAGCGTCTCTTTCAGGAATCCAAATTGCCGGTCGAATAGCAATCCAATTCCGGAAAACACGGAACTGAACAACACCGTCATGGCGATTACGCCTGGAGCCACAAATTGCACATAATTCCCCTGGCCGGCTTTCTGAAACACCGGACCCATGCCGAATCCCAGTGCCAGCAAATAAAGCAGGGGCTGTCCCAGCGACGCGATAATCTGCGCCCTCGATCGCGTATATCGGCGTAATTCGCGCAGCCACATAATGAAGATCACGTTCATCGCCGGTTGCCTCCCCACATTTTCGCCATTTGTCTCAATTGTTCATTCGAATTGGCTGCCTCATCCCGAATCGTCGCGCCCGTGAGCGATAGAAACGCTTCTTCCAGAGATTGTGTCTCTGTCAGTTGTTTCAGTCCGTCTGGCGTGTCCTGGGCCACAATCTTGCCGTGATCGATAATCGCAATACGCTGCGCCACGCGCTCCGCCTCATCCATATAGTGTGTCGTCAGAAAGACAGTCACCTGCTCCTCCTGGTTCAAGCGCTTTACATGTGTCCAAAGCTGGTTGCGGGTTTGTGGATCGAGTCCAAGAGTCGGCTCATCCAAAAAGAGAATTTTCGGTGTATGCAGCAGGCCGCGCGCAATTTCGAGCCGCCGCTTCATGCCGCCAGAAAAGGTCTTAACCAGGCTTCCCCGACGGTCCCAAAGCTCAAACAGCTTCAGCAGATATTCAGTGCGTTCGGCCCTGATCTTCCGCGGAACGTGATAAAAAACGCCATGCAATTCCATGTTTTCAGCGCCCGTCATATCGCCATCCAGGCTCGGGTCCTGAAACACAATGCCGAACCGCTTACGAACCTCATTGGCGTTCGTGCGTAAATCCAAACCATCAATTTGAAGTGTTCCGCTGGTGGGCGTCAGCAGAGTTGTCAGCATCTTGATAGTTGTTGTTTTTCCTGCTCCGTTCGGCCCCAGGAATGCAAAAATCTCACCAGCCGCCACATCGAACGACACCTGATCGACGGCCGTGAAGTCCCCAAACTTCTTGACCAACCCCTCTACGCGTATCATCCCGCACGCTCCCTGAGCATCAATACTAAACGGTGTAGTTTAGAATTGTCAAGAAGAATAGAAGGCGCATTTCGTCTAAGACTCAGCGGGCGTCCAGGAAATCCGAAGAGCCGCAGCATCAGGCCCTATCAGGCAGGTGCCAGGAGAGTGAGGCGGCCGGGAGAGTG
>DASZMF010000751.1:0-3137 GCA_035552035.1 Candidatus Angelobacter sp. | reverse complement strand
CATGTTGGCGGACAAGCCATGGCGCAAAACGTGGTGGCGGAAATTCGCGGCAAAGATAAGCCCAATGAATTTGTGGTGATTGGCGCCCATCTGGATTCATGGGAGCTTGGTACCGGCGCGCTTGATAACGGTTGCAACGCTGCTCTGGTGATTGAAGCGCTGCGCGCCATCAAAGCCGCTGGGCTGCAGCCCAGCCGTACGATCCGTTTTGTGCTCTTCACCGGTGAGGAGCAGATCAACATAGGCTCGTTTGCTTACACCGTCACCCACAAAGCAGAAATGGATAACACCGTGGCCATGCTTACCTGGGACGAAGGCACCGGCAAGACGACTGGCTTTTCCTTGGGCGGACGCAAGGACCTGGTCGATCCGGTTACGCGGCTTCTGGAACCCATCAGGCAATATGGCGCGAATACGCTTACCACGGATGCTTTTGTCGGCACCGACAATATGGATTTTCTGCTGCAGGGCGTTCCCAACCTGGTCGCCAACCAGGAAGAGGCCAATTATCTGATCAACTATCACGCTTCATCTGATACTTACGACAAAGTGGACTTTCCTCAACTCAGAAAGCACGTGGCCATTGCCGCGTATCTTACATATGCGATTGCGGATGCGCCGGAGCGTCTTGGCCCTCGCCAGGACCGCAGGCAGATTGAAGGCCTTATACAGGAAACCCATCTTGACGATCAGCTGAAAGCGTTTGAACTGTGGTCTGCGTGGACCAGCGGTAAACGCGGACGATCCAAGTAACCGTCGCCATGCACATAAGTTTTTGGATCATCTTTAACGCGGCAATTCTCCTGCTGCTGTTTCTTGACCTCAAGGTCTTGAGCCGCAGACATCAGGTGGTCCCGTTTAAGCAGGCCCTGCTCATGAGCGCCTTCTGGGTGGCGCTGGCCGTGGGATTTGCCATTTTTATCCATCATTGGCTCGGCATGGCCAAAGCCCTGGAGTTCACCACCGGCTATCTTCTGGAAGAAGCCTTAAGCGTAGATAATCTTTTTGTTTTCATTCTTTTATTTGCCTACTTTAAAGTCCCGCCTGAAGAAGAAAAGACCGTGCTCTTCTGGGGGATCATTGGTGCGCTTTTCATGCGCGGCATTTTTATATGGGCTGGCGTGGAACTGATTGAGCGCTTTCACTGGATCATCTATGTGTTCGGCGCATTCCTGATCTGGACCGGTTTCCAATTGATGCGCGGCGCTTCCAAGCGGAAAGATCCGTCAAAGAACATTGTGTTGAAATTTTTCCGCCGGGTATTGCCCATCAGTGAGTCCTATGAAGGAACGCGCTTCTTTGTGCGCAGCGCCGGAAAGTTTTTTGTCACGCCGTTATTCCTGGTTCTGCTGGTGGTTGAAACCACGGATATCATATTTGCCACCGACTCGATCCCCGCCATCCTGGCGATTACGCGGGATCCGTTTATCGTTTACACGTCCAACGTGTTTGCCATTCTGGGCCTGCGATCTCTTTACTTTGCGCTGGCAGGCCTCATAAAACTGTTTCACTATTTGAATTACGGGTTATCGATTGTGTTGATGTTCATCGGCGCAAGAATGCTGCTGCCGGATAAATATGACATCCCAACATGGACGGCGTTGATCGTGGTTGCGGGGATGCTTACGATATCTATTCTGGCGTCAGTCCTGTTTCCCAAAAAAGAGGAAGCTGGCCCAGCGAGCTAGGCTGCTGGAACATTCATTGGCCCGAACCTTTTTCGCAGGAACTTGTTTGCAAAGAACTAGTTTGGCAGTGCGCCCGGGTTAAGCGATACCAGCAGAGCGAACTGCTGTTCCGGAGAGAGTCCGGTGGAGTTCCGCCGACGGGCCGGGCGGCTTTCCGGCAGCATGCCGGCGCGATCCATATCTTCATTGGACAGGGTCAGCTCACGCAGCCCCCAAAAGCGCGTCCGGATGGCTTTGTGGTGCTCATTCAGGTAGCCCACCTCGTGCTCGGTGATCATGGCGAGGGCTTTTTCGTAGGCGTCTTCAGGAGAGTCGGCAAAAATGACGCGGGTCTTTTTGTGCACTAAATTCTGGGCGTCGCCTTCCAGGGTGACTTCTTCGGTCAGTTCCGCTACGTACCAACGATCCGTTTCGGGGGAGTTGGACATGTCCATCCTTTTCAATAGTTTGCGGAGCCCATGGTACAGACAATAGCTTTATCCCGCTAAATTTGGCCCGCAGAATAATCAGAACTTTCCTACGGATTCTTGCATAACTCTACTAAGGGTGCATCAAGTGGCAAAAAAATAGAGGTTTTTAAAAATTTATTTGCTCTTAGATTTAATTAGTAAATTTAATATAGCCCGGACTTGTTTCAGTTGGGGACGGAAAGTTGGCCAATGCCCTGTGGAAAAACCTGCTGCACTGGGTATTCGGCAGGGTCTCGTACTCATGTAACTTGAGCGCTTTATCCCATCTTGAGACGATACATACATTCATTTTCATAACACGCGCTACTCCAATCTGGAATGGGCCTTGGCATGAGCCAGGGCCCGTTGGTTTTTAGGCTCTGTTCAAAGACCACACGTTTCCCCAACGTCCCAAGCACTTTTCCTTCCCAGTAACATCGGCAGGCAAATCTGGTGATTTAAGATTTTTTTGTAAAGATGTGTCAGTTCGTACTCCGCGTCTCCGCGGTGCATTTCGTTCTGCCGTTTCTCACACGAATCGAACACCCTTTTCGCCCACGATTGAGTGCTTTTTAAATCTGGCATCGTCGTGCTCGGGATAGTCCGTTCTGTAATGTGCGCCGCGGCTTTCCAGCCTGGCCAGCGCCGACCGCGTTATGAGCTGCGCTGCCGTGTGTATGTTGCCAGCCTCGCAGTTCCGTCGCGACGCGGGCGGTGGCAGTTGTTGGCTTGCGGCTTGCAGATACTCCATCGCTTCAGTCAGGCTTTGGCGTGACCGCACAATCCCCACCTTGTTCCACATCGTCTGCTGCACGCCCTGTATGAAATGTTCCGTGTCGCCTGCCGGGGCGCTGGCTTTTGGCTGCTCCACTGCCTTGGACGCGCTGATTTCTTTCAGCTCTTCGCGCATAACATGGCCAGCCCTCGCTCCAAAGACCAGGCCTTCCAGCAGGGAATTGCTGGCCAGCCGATTTGCCCCGTGGACTCCCGTACAAGCCGC
>DASZMF010000750.1:0-17080 GCA_035552035.1 Candidatus Angelobacter sp. | reverse complement strand
ATCTTGCAGCCCACCTCCAACACATACATCGCCGATCCCGGCTCATAGAGACAATGGAAAAGCAGCCCCTGCTGCATCGGGGACATTGGATAGATATCTTCTACGTTGGCTAGTTTCGTCGGTTCGGCGCGGCGGATATCTTCAACGTTCGTTACACTCATGCTGTTTCTCCAGGGGAAATGGCTTGCCAAATGTTTTTATTGAAAATGCGAATGGATCGGGAACTCAAGCAGGGTCTTCCCGATCTCTGATGAGACTCTGAATGAAATGATTTAGTTACGAAGTGGCGATTCGGTTAAGAAGTAGTTCGATTGGTGACGAAGCCAGTCAATAGCTATTTGGCTAACAGCGAAGCGATTTGCGCGAGTTCTTTCTGGGTCATCTCCGCCACCGGAAAATCTGAGGGCGTGAACCCGCCGGCTTCCTCGCTGCGGCAATGCTGAATCATCTCGCGCACGCAATCCATGTAACGTGCCGCAATCTTTTCAATCGTTTCTCTGCGATGTAACTGGTCGCTGTAACTCCAGTTCATCTGCAGCTTGCCCTGAATCACAACGCCGCTGACGTCCAGCAGGTAAGGCCGGCGGTTCTCCGGAGCAATGGCCACTCCGCTATTTTCCTGCGCCGGACTGAGCAGGACAGAATTTCTTAATACCTGATCGACCTGGCCAAGATAATTAAAGATGATCTCCGCGCTGGGAATTTCTGCAATCTCATCAAGTATGCGATTGTCTTGCGTGAGATAGCGCAATACACTGCAACCAAGTCCTCGATTTGGGACAGCCCGCAACTGCTCTTTAACTCTGCTCAGGGTCTTCCCCGGATGCCACGCTGGCTCTCTTCGCGCTTCCAGCACCACCGGATACGTAATCGTGCACCATCCCACGGTGCGCGACAAATCCACATCGGCGAAAATCTCTTCGCGCCCGTGACCTTCCAGATCAATGGCGATTGCGTCACTCACGCTCCACTGCCCCAACACCCGGGCCAGCGCCGTAAGCAGTACATCGTTGATCTGCGTGTTGTAAACGCCCGGAACATCCTGCAGCAAAGCGCGGGTTTCCTCTTCAGTGAGTTGTGAGATCACGCTCTTCTGCGTTGAAAACAGGTTCTTCTTTCCCGCCATGCTCCTGTGCTCGCTGAGGTCCAGCGGCAGACGCCCGGTCTTCTTCCTCCCCTGGCTGGCCCAGTATTCAAACTCTCGTTTCAGCCTGTCTTCTTCTGCATAACTCTTCAGTCGTTCGGCCCACTCCTTGAATGACGTCGTCTTGAAGCCGAGCTCAATTTCCTTGCCATCACTCAGTTGCTTGTAGCCGCGCTCCACGTCATCCACCAGGATGCGCCAGGAGACGCCGTCAACTACCAGATGGTGTATGACCAGCAGCAATCGCCTGCCGCGCTCCGCACCCAGATCAAACTCCAATGCTTTCATCAACCGGCCGGCTTTCAGATCTAGGCTCGCCTGTGCTCGCGCGGTTTCCTGTTCCAGTGCAGCCTGCTGTTCATTGCCTTCGAGTGCCGTGAGATCGCATCTCGCATAAACTCCACTCGGCACGTCCGCTTCGCATATCTGCTGCCAGCCGTCAGCCACGTATGCATACTTCATGCGCAAAGCATCGTGATGCTTCAATAGGTGCAGCACCGCTTGCTCCAACAGATTCGTGTCTGCATCGCTCTCCAGTCCCAGCAAGACAGACTGATTAAAATAATCGGGCCGCGCCAGCTGCCACGCGAAGAACTCTTTTTGGAAAGGCGCCAGCGGGGCTTCTCCAGTAACCATGCCTTGCTCAGCGGACGCAACGGCCGCCTGGCCGGCAACAAGCGCCAACTCTGCGATCGTCTGCTTTTCAAAAATCTGCCGTGGCATCAGCCCAATGCCGGCTTGTCTTGCGCGTGCGATCACCTGAATACTTAGAATCGAATCTCCGCCCAGCTTAAAGAAGTTGTGATTCACTCCTACTTTCTCAAGGCCCAGCACCTCTTCCCAGATCCTGCACAGACTTTTCTCGATCTCGCTGCGTGGTGCTTCATACTCAGGAGCGGCAAGCGCAGCCTCTCTCAATCGAAGCATACGTTCGACCGCCTGCCGGTCAATACCGCCTTCAACATTGCGCGGCACCGCATCAACTTCCACAATCATTTTTGGCGCAATCGCCTTGCCCAGCTTGTCGTGTAGATATGCGCTTAACTCATCAACCTGCAAATTCTTGCCGGAAGGCCGGGCGACTACTGCAGCAATCTCCGTATTTTGTTGCCTTTCCCTCCTATGCGCCACTACTGCAGCATCGGTCACCCCAGGACACTGGCGAAGAAGTTCTTCCAGCTCCTCCGCCTCCACGCGCATGTGATCGACAAAGAATCTCCCGTCGCGTCGGCCACAGAACTCCAGGCCACTCCCTGCCCGTCTTCTCGCCCACTCTCCCGTACGATACAAGCGCGCACCGGCAACCTTGGAATAAGGGTCAGGAACAAATAGCTCGGCAGTGAATCGGGGATTCGCAAGATATCCAAGTGCAATCTCTCCTGCGATAAAGATCTCACCGGGTATGTGGTCAGGCGTTGGTTCAAATTCGCTGTCCAGCAGATGGACCATGGTCCCCCGCGCCAGTTGCTCCTCTGTAATTCCAGAGAAACTCGTGCCACGCGGCGCGCTCAAAGGCTGCGCGATCCATTTTCCGCCAGCCTCGTCGCAACCACGGACACTGAATACCCGCGCGCTGGTTTCACTATCCAGTTCCTGCTTCAGCCAGTTCAGTGCGCTGTTTTCATCACAACAGAAAATCTGCCGTACAGATTTCAACGCCGTGCGGAATTCTCTCGCCAGTCGTTCCACCGGGATAGCCGACGACCACAACACAGATATCTTTTGCTCACGAATCAAATTTGCCAGCTTGCGCGGTGGCAGAGCTGGGCGGCTCGGCAGGTCAACTACGCAACTCCCTGACGCCAGCAACCGCAGCCATTCCACGCTTGCTAACTCAGCAGAGAAACCTATAGACAATCCCACGCGCTCCGCCCCATTTACTGGCTGCAGCCATTGCGTTTCAGCAAATGCGCTGTGCGGAAGCATGATCGCGGCAAAGCGTTCCGTTGTACTCGACCGATAGAGAATGCACCCGACACTGTTCGGGCTAATCTCACTCTCAACTGGCTGCTTGCTTTGTGTCGCGACCTCAGCTCGAAGTTGATCAATAAAAATCAGCTCCAGCGGCCGTGCGGAAAAAACTCCAGCACTCTTCTCTTCGGTAATCATTACCTTGATAGCAGAGCCGTTCAGCATGCGCGCCAGTCGCGACGGTGATTCATTTGGATCAATCCCTGCGAGAACGCCCTCACACTTGAGCACGCCAAGAGCGACCGTTGCAACATCAAGGCCATTCCCTAGACATAAGCCAATCCGCATCCCCGGCTTGACGCCTCTCTCCTGTAGAAAGTGGGCCCACTGATTACTGCCGGCTTCCAGATCTTCCCAACTGAGCTTCTTTCCATCAGCCACAACAGCGGGCGAGCTAGGCTGCTGTTCCGCATGGTGTTGTACCCGGGCGGCGATGCTTGTAAAAGAATCCGTCTTCTCCGCCCCACTCCATGCTGATAAAAGCCGCCTCTCGCCCTCCGCCAGCGTCGGGATTTGCGAGACCGGAATTTCTGCATTCCTGACCACACTTTCAAGAATGAATTTCCAGCGCCGGACCATCGCCTCAACTGTCGCCTCATCGAACAGATCGGGCGTATATTCCAGATGGCCTTCTACGTGGCTCTCGGTTTCCTCCAGCAGCATGGTCAAATCGAATTTCGAAGTCTGCGTCTCATCGAGCGACTCAATGCGCGAGATTCGCAACCCCGGCAGTTGCAGCTCTCCTTTGGTGGCTTCCTGCAGCGCGAACATAACCTGAAAGAACGGTTGCCGGCTCAAGTCACGGTCAGGCTGTAGTGCATCAACCAGCTTTTCAAATGGAACATCCTGGTGCTCGTAGGCCTCCAGCGTCACCTCGCGGACATGATCCAGCAATTGGCGAAAACTTAAATGCGGATTGACCCTTGCCCTCAGCACCAGCGTATTGATGAAGAAACCAATCAGGCCTTCAGTATCCGTACGCGTTCTACCTGCAATGGGACTGCCCACGGCAACATCGCTTTGGCCGCTGTACCGTGACAGCAATAGCTGGAAAGATGCCAGCAGTGTCATGAATAAAGTTACGCCGTGGTTGCGGCTTAGCTCTCTCAATCCCGCGGTAAGTTCTGCATTCAGGCTTAGTGCAAGACTCGCTCCTCGCTGGCTCATCACTGCCGGGCGCGGATAATCCGTCGGCAACTCCATCGCGGATATATCTGCAAGCTGCTTACGCCAGTAGCCAACCTGTTTTTCCAGTACCGCACCCTCCAGCCACTGTCTCTGCCACATCGCATAATCTGCATATTGCAAGGCAAGCGGCGGCAAAGCCTGCTTCTGGCCAAGCGCATAGGCCTCATACAGCCGGACAAACTCATTTACCATCACACCCATTGACCAGCCGTCACTCACGATATGGTGCATGGTCACCAGCAGCACACTTTCCTGGTCCTGCAAATACAGCAGCTTCACCCGCACCAAAGGGGCTTGGGTCAAATCAAAAGGAGCCAGACCTTCTGCCTGGGCCAGACGCTTGAGTTCAGACTCCCGCTCTTCCGCGGCTTTGCTGCGCAGATCTGCTTCTTCGATTTTCAGCTTTAGGTTCGCTGCAATAATCTGGACAGCGCTTCCATCGTGTGCGCCGAAACTGGTACGCAACGATTCGTGGCGATTGACGATCTCCTGCAGGCTCCAGGCAAGCGCTTCTCGATTCAGCTCTCCCCGTAATCTGACGGCGACGCGTAGATTGTAAGCCGCGCTCCCCGGCTCTAATTGGTCAAGGAACCACAGCCGCTGTTGCGCAAAAGAGAGAGGCAACGGACGATCACGGGACACAACGGCAATGCGACCAGAGCGCTCGGATGTTCCCGCGGCAATGAGTTGCTCTGTCACACACGCCAGTTCTGCCACCGTGGGAGCTTCAAATAAACGCCGCAAAGGCACTTCAACGTGAAGAACATCACTGATGTGCGCCACCACCTGCGTGGCTAGCAGAGAATGTCCGCCTAAACGGAAAAAGTTATCGTGGATTCCGACGCGCTCTGCACCGAAAAGCCTGGCCCATATATTCGCTAGGCTCTCTTCCAGCTGATTTCTGGGAGCGGCATATTCTTCACTCGCGCCATACGATTCTTTTTTCAGCAGCTTGTGCAATGCAGAGTAATCAACGCCACCCTGGGATAATTTCGGTATCTCCGCCAGCTGGAAAATATTTCTGGGCGCCAGACTCTCTGCCACATACCGTCGAAGAAAATCTGCCAGCTCGCGGGCAACAACCTGCTGCCCGTCTCCCGTAACCACGAATACGGTTAAATTGATTTCTCCACGAACGAAGTCCTGCGGCGCGATCACCGCCACTTCGTGAATATCTTGATGCAAAAGCAGGGCGGTCTCAATCTCCTCTGGATAAACAGTTATGCCGCCGATCTTTACAGCTCGGTCCGTGCGCCCGCGAAATTCCAGTGTTCCATCGGCGCGACGCCATGCGCGGTCTCCTGTACGGAAAAGGCGCGCTCCTGGTTGCTCCCCATGCGGATCAGGCACAAACGCAACCGCCGTCTCCCGCGGTGCGCCGTCATAAGCCAACGCCAGAGAAGATTTGCGGATAACAATTTCGCCGAGCACGCCATCCGGCACAGGCTCCATCTCGCGATCTAATAGATAGACACCAGTTCCCGCAGGAACATGATCGATGCGGACTCTACCATCCTTCATTGATAATGGAGCAATTTCCAACCCCGCGCCGCCTGTCGCGAAAGATGAATAACCGCCCGCAACCTTCGCCAGCACTTCTGGTTTGAGTGGCTCGCGCAATCTGAATAAGGTCTCGGGCTTTTCTTCACCAACAATCTGGCGCACGCCTTTCAATGCCGCGGGAAATTCCCGTGCCATCCGCTCCAGCAGTGAACTGGAAGTAAAGAGCACGGTCACTTTCTGGTCGCGCAGCAAGCTTGCCAATTTGCGGGGTGGCAATGGCTTTTGCGCGGACATACTCACCAGGCGCGCGCCGCGGGCCAGTGCATGAAATAGCGCACCGGGCATAACGTCATGGGAAAAGTTGAATGCCATGCCCACCCGGTCTGAATGTCGGATTTTGGCCCCGTCGCTGGTCTCGCTTACTTCCCGAACACAGAGTGAACTATGGCTGAGCAGAACTCCACGCAGATGCCCGGTGGCGCTTGATTCATACAGCAAACATGCCGGGCTCTCCGGATAAAGTTTCACTGCAGCCGGACCATCGCTTTGCCGGGAAACCTCATCCCATTCTTCATCGACAACAATTAACTTGGCTGCGTGCGGCCGAAATCTTTCCGCCAATTCTTTTGTGGTAACCACCACAGCTGCGCCGCAATGTTCGGCAATCCACTGCATCCGCTCTGCCGGCTCGGCACAATCGATACCCACCAGAACTCCGCCACACTTCCACACCCCCAGCGAGACTGGCAACAACGCAGTCAGTTGATTGAGACACACAATCACGCGACTACCGGGACTCACATTGTGTTGCATGAGTTGGCGTGCCCATTGGTTGGAGTTGCCGTCTAGAGTGGTATAACTCAACTCTTTGCCATCTTCGACCAGCGCAATGGCCGCGCTGTCCCGCCCGTGGCTGGAGACAGCTTCTGTAATAATTTGCGAGCTCGCTTCTTCGACATGGGCGCCTTGCCATGTACACAATAGCTGGCTGCGCTCTATATCTGTAATGAGCGGGACACTCCCAATCGCGCATTGAGTATTTATGGAGATCTGTGCCAGGACCATTTGCCAACGTTTCAGCAGAGTCTCCACGGTTGACCGGTCAAAAAGATCTGGAACATACTCCAACCGCCCTTGAACTCCGTGGCCCGTTTCCGCCAGCAGCATTGTCAGATCGAACTTTGCCGCCAGGATGTTTTCTTCTTGCGCCAGCGGTGTCAGCCGCAATCCTGGAAGCTTTAATTCATGCTGGGGTGTGGTTTGCAATCCAAACATGATCTGGAAGAATGGCTGCCGGCTCAAGTCTCGCTCGGGTTGCAATTCCTCCACCAGTTTCTCGAAAGGCACATCCTGATGGTCGTAAGCCTCCAGGCAGCGCTCACGCACCTGTCGCAATAAGCTTTTGAAGCTGCTGTCATTCTTGACCTGTGTTCGCAATACCAGCGTATTAACAAAGAATCCAATGAGCGGAGTCAACTCTCTCCGCGTTCGTCCGGCAATCGGCGATCCAATCGTTATGTCTTCTTGGCCGCTGTATCGAGCTAGCAGTAGTTGCCAGGCTGAAAGCAAAGTCATAAACAACGTCACGCCTTCGCCGCGGGCCAATTCCTTCAACCGTTCAGTCAACTCATGCGGCAAATGGACTTTGAGCACAGCGCCCTGCTGGCTCATCAGCGTAGGGCGTGGTCGATCCACTGGCAACTCGACTGTCTCTATATCCGCAAGTTGTTTGCGCCAGTAGCTTAATTGCGCATCCAAAGTTTCGCCTTGAAGCCACTCGCGTTGCCACGCTGCATAATCTGCATACTGAATTGCCAGCGGAGTCAGGGTCGGCGTCTTTCCTTCAACAAAGGCTTCATACAGGAGAGAAATCTCTTGAATCACTACGCCGGTTGACCATGCGTCACCTGCGATGTGGTGCATGGTCATGATCACAATATGCTCTTCATCACTCAGGCGAACCAGCTTCACTCTGAGCAATGGACCGATTTGCAGGTCAAAAGGCCGTTTCAACTCTGCCTGGCGCAGTTGGCCCACTTCCTGTTCTTGTTCTGCGGGAGATAAATATTTGAGATCGGCTACTTCAATCGGCAGTTCCAGAGGATCGCCGATCGTCTGTGTTGGTATTCCGTTTTTTTCCTGGAAGGTTGTCCGCAACACCTCATGCCGTAGCACAATCGCATTCAGGCTTTGCTGAAGAGCATCTTTATTCAATGCTCCCTCAAGATGCACTCCAAACTGCATGTTGTAGGCAGAGCTTCCAGGTTGCAGGCGCTCCAGGAACCAGAGCCTCTGTTGCGCAAATGAGAGCGGCAATGCCTGTCGGCTGCCTCTTTGAATCGCGAGGATGTCAATATTCGCTGATCTTCTTGCAGCGCGTATCTGTCTCGCCAGACCGGCTACAGTTGGCGTGTCAAACAGTGATCGCTGCGGCAGTTCCACTGAAAAAACTTCTCTCACCCGCGAAAGCACCTGGACCGTGAGCAATGAGTGGCCGCCGGCGGCAAAGAAATTTTCATTGGTCCCAATATTTTTACGTTTGAGCGCTTCAGCAAAAATTGCTGAGAGGATTTCCTCATCCTCTGCCTGTGGCACTTGCGGAATGTTGAACTCCGCAATGGGCGATTCAATGAGTGCCAGGGCGCGTCGATTGATCTTGCCGGTCGGAAGTAACGGCAATGCATCCAGCGCCACGAGCGTCCCAGGGACCATATAGCTGGGTACTCGCGCTGATAAAAACTGGAACAATCCCTGCTCCCATGCTGGCTCTTTTTCTTTCAGCACAAGGTAAGCAGCCAGATATCGCTCTCCGCTTTCATTTTCACGGGCAATCACGGCTGCTGACTGCATGTGCACATGCTGCTTCAATATCGCTTCAATTTCTTCCAGTTCAATCCGAAATCCGCGAATTTTTACCTGAAAGTCCGTTCTACCCAGCGTCTCGACATCGCCATTCGGAAGATATCGCCCCAAATCGCCTGTCCGGTAAAGCCTGTCTCTATCCTTATTATTATTATTATGCGTGACAGCGGAAACAGCCCAATTAGCCATAAACCGCTCGCCCGTCAATTCCGGATCTTCCAGATACCCCAGCGCCAGGTGTGGACTCCGGAAATAGATCTCTCCCATCTCACCAATGCCACAAAGCCGCCTTAAGTTGTTTAGAACCAACACTTGTGCGTCTTTCAATCCCTGTCCAACCGGCACAACCAGCTTCTGCACCAATGCCAGCGAATCATTGAAAACTTGCGTGGGTCTGACCACATAATGTGCCAACGCCTGTTGGGTCTCCGTGGCGCCGTAGAGATTTACGCATGTCACGGCCGGCGCCAGTTTCTGGAAAGCATGTACGTCGACCCGCGTCAGGGCATCACCCACAAAGAAAATGTATCGCAGAAAATCCATCGCTTCCGCGTTGTCCTCATTATGGCCGCCGCGAATCAACTGCCCGATAGCTGGAGTCAGATTCATCACAGAGATCTTGTTTCGCCGGATCCATTGCAGGGCTTTTCCCGGCTGCTTCCAGTCTTCTGCGTCTGGAATAAAAACGGATGCGCCGGTCATGAGTGCGAGAAAAATGTCGCGATGCAGGGGATCATGCGCAAGTCCGGAGAACATGCTAAAGCGGTCAGAATCAGTCAAGCCAAACTTTTCAGCAAGAAACGGCACAAAGTGGCTGAGAGATTTGTGTCCTCCCACAATGCCCTTTGGTTTCCCCGTTGAGCCAGAAGTAAAAGCTATATAGGCCGGATCCTCAGGCATTACCTTGATCGCCGGCTTCTTTTCCGGGCCATGACTACGCGGCTCTTCTGCGTTCCAGGTTTCACTAGCGGGAAGATTAACAATAGAACACGTTGATCCCGCCGAAAACGTTTTAAGCTCTTCCGGCAGTTCACCTGCTTCGGATAAATGAACCAGAGCGCTAGCGCGAGCCAGCCGGAGATAATCCACGAGCCGGGCCGGAGGATAAGCCGGATCGAGAATCAAAAATACCAGCCCGGCCTTCATCACGCCCAGCAATGACGGAATCAGTATCGCGCTTCTATGCGCATAGATCGCCACAACGTCATGCGACTGCAATTTTAGGTCTAGTAGAGCATTGGCGATCTTGTTGCTGATCTCATCAACTTGCCGGTAAGTCCATGTCACATGCGGATCGACAACCGCGATCCTTTCCGGGCCAAGCTCCGCCTGTTTTCGAAAAAAGTCATGCACGCCACCGTGCCATTCAGAATCAAGCGGCACAGTCATGTCCGGGAGGATCTGCCTTGCCGCATCCGTGACCAATGAAAAAGATTTTATGCTCTTGTCTGGATTCTGCCTGATCTGGGTCAACAGAAGTTCATATTGCGCCAGCAATTCCTGCATTTGCTTTGGGGCAAAGAGCGCTGCATCGTAAACAAGATTGATCGTAATTCTTCCGCGCTGGTTGGTCGCATAGAGAGTGAGATCAAATTTTGAACCGTTATCTGGAACATCAATGATTTCAGCCTCAACACCGGGCAACTGAATCTCCAGAGCATCGGGGAAACTCAGCATATTAAAAAGGATATTGAAAAGCGGTGCATGCCCTGAACTTCGCTCCAGGTTCAGCGCAGCCAGCACATTCTCAAACGGCACGTCCTCATGGGAATAAGCTTCCAGTCCTACTTCACGAACGTCCTTTAATACTTCAAGGAATGATGCGTTTTCTCTGATCCGTGTTCGTAGCACAACTGTGTTCAGGAAACACCCAATCAGCCGCTCCAACTCAACTCGCTTGCGGCCAGCCACAGGTGTCCCAAGAACAATTTCTTCAGCTCCTGTGCGGCGATGCAAAAGAACTTTGAATGCCGCCAGCAGGACCATGAAAAGCGTGGTCTGCGCACGCTGGCATAAATGAAGAAGGTCCTGTGATAAATCTTGAGAAAGTTGCAGCCCCAGGCGCTTGCCCACGTGTTTCGATATCGCGGGACGAATATAGTCCTCTGGCAGGACCGTGGCCGGTAAATCATTCAGTTTCTTCTTCCAGTATTCCAGCGCTGGCGCTAATCCACCGCTCGACAACCACTTCCTCTGCCAATGACTGTAATCCGCATATTGAATCGGCAGTGCTGGAAGTTTTGCCGGCGCGTCGCTCACAAAGGAGCTATACAACTCCATTACTTCTCTGATGAGCACCATGAGTGACCATCCGTCAGCAATAATATGGTGTATGGTGAGAAGTAATGTGTGGCAATCCGGCTTGCTTTGCAGAAGAACAATGCGCAGCAGCGGGCCTGTTTCCAGATTGAACGGCTCGCCGGCAATGGCTGCCAATTCTTGTGGTGCATCTATCTCAGCCCGCTCAGATCCGACCTCTGCATTCATGAGTTCAAGCCTGACAGTTGCTTCAGGTGATATCACCTGCATCACCGCGCCATCCAATAGGCGGAACGTCGTCCGTAAAGATTCATGCCGGCCAACAATCTGGTCAACGCTCGCTTGCAGAGCAGTCACATTCAGCGTTCCAGTAAAACGCACGCCGCCAGCTATCTGGTAGGCTGGGTCGCAGGGATCCATTTGCGCCAGAAACCAAAGACGCTCCTGGGCGTATGAAGCCGGAAAGGCAAAAAGCTCTTTGCTGATGGAAGGAGTCATGAGAGTTAAAACCTGGCGTGCGCTATGAGACGAAGAAGGCGAGTGAATCAAATGCGATAGGCTTCGCGGGAAATTGGCGCCAATTCTGGCGTATTGTCGCGTGACAACTCCAGGTTGCTTATATAGTGCGCCATGGTTTCAATGGTGGGCCGTTCAAACAACTGGCGCACCGGCAAATCTATGTGCAGCACTTCCCGCACTCGTGAAATCAGCTGCACCGCAAGAAGAGAATGGCCACCGGCTTCAAAGAAGTTGTCAGTAATTCCCGGGCGCTTCACTTTGAGCACCTCTGACCAGATTTCGGCCAGCGCTTCTTCAATCAGGGTGCTGGGGGCCACGTATTCTTTGGCCTTATGTTCCGGCTCGGGCAAAGCTTTGCGATCCACTTTGCCATTGCGGGTGAGCGGAAATTTTTCCAGAACAATATACGCGGCAGGCATCATATATTCCGGCACCATCCTGTGCAGATGTTCGCGCAGAGTTGCAATCTCTACCGGATTGCTGCTGTCTTTGCTTACAAGATATGCAACCAGCTTTTTTTCGGATGCCTCGCCTTTTGTAATGACCACAGCTTGTTCCACACTGGCATGCTTCATCAAAGCGGTTTCAATCTCGCCCATTTCAATCCGGTAGCCGCGCAGTTTGATCTGATGATCGAGCCGGCCAAGAAATTCGAGTGTTCCATCCGTTCTCCAGCGTGCCTGGTCTCCGGTGCAATAAAGCCGCTTACCTTGTACCTCACTAAAAGGATTCGGTACAAAGCGTTCAGCAGTAATTTCAGGCCGCTGCAGATATCCACGGGCCAGTCCCTCGCCTCCGAGAAAAAGCTCGCCCATCACACCCAAAGGCACCGGCCTCATCTCCTGGTCTAGAACATATGCCTGGCTATTGGCGATTGCCCGGCCAATCGTGACTGGCTCGCTATCGTCCCTGGGGGCCGTCGTAAAAGTCGAATAGGTCGTATCTTCTGAGGGACCATACAAGTTCACTACACGTTCGATATGCTTAAGTTCATAAATCTGGCTGGCCAGTGCCCTTGGTAGCTCTTCACCAGCAAGGTTCACCACGCGCACAGACCGTGGGACCGCACGCATACGAATCAGCTCGCGCATAGCGGAAGGCACGGTGTTGATGAGTGTTATCTCATTACTATCGGCGAGCTCCGCTAACTCCAGCGCGTTGGAAGCCATAATCACTGTGCCGCCGCAAACAAGCGGCTGGAAAATTTCAAAGACAGAAAGATCGAAACAAATTGAGGTGGAAGCCAGTGTTCCCGCAAGGTCAATGGGTGAGAATGTCTTCGCGCCCCAGTCCAGCAGAGCTGCTGCGCTGCAGTGCTGGATCGCCACAGCTTTTGGTTTTCCTGTGGAGCCGGACGTATAGATAAGATACGCAAGATTCTCTGAGTTTACGGCTGTATTTATCTCGCTGACATTTTCCGCGCTGATCGCTGATCTATCACGATCTACCTGTACTTGTATGAGCCGATGCGGCTGGAATCGATCCGCCAGGCTACTTTGGGTAACAAGCACTCCTGCCTGAGCATCTTCCAGCATCATCTGAAGCCGATCCAGCGGATATGCTGGATCCAGTGGAACATACGCTGCGCCGGCTTTGAGAATGGCCAGCAACCCAATCACCATCTCCACACCCCGCTCCATGCAGATGGCAACTCGTGTTTCCGGCCCCGCTCCCAGTTTTACCAAATAATGTCCAAGCTGGTTGGCGCGATGGCTCAATTCTCTAAAAGTAAGTGTTCTATCTTTGTGTTTAACAGCCACGGCATCCGGTGTGCGCTTTACCTGTTCCAAAAACAAGTCATGGATACAATTGCGTGGATAGAAAGTTTCAGGCGGATTCCAATTCTGCACAATCTGCTGGAACTCAGCCGTGCTCAATAATGGCAAATCGCTGATCCTCGCGTCGGCCTCCGTCGCTATTTTGTGCAGCACGCGAGCCCAGTGGGCCATCAATCGTTCCATCATGGGCGCTTCATAGATTTGAGTGGCGTAAGAAAGATCGCCTTCAATCCCATTTTCCGTTTCGCTCAACAATAGCAGTAAATCAAATTTTGCCAGTGGCGTGCGCGAGGAAAATCCGCTCAAGCGCAACCCAGGTAACTCCAGATCTTTATGCTCTGTGTTCTGCATGGAGATCATGGCCTGGAACAGCGGCGTCTTTCCTGTATCGCGGCTCTGTGCAAATTCTTCTACCAGCCTTTCAAACGGGACATCCTGATTTTCATGAGCATCCAATACCATGGCTCGTGTGCGTCGGAGTAGCGTCCGGCAAGTAGGATTTCCCGCCAGATCGTTGCGCAACACCAGAGTGTTCAGAAAAAGCCCAATCATTCCTTCTGTCTCGGTGTGTTCCCTGTTCGCAACCGGAGTTCCGATCGCTATATCCTTCTGGCCGCTGAAATCTGCGAGCGCAACCGCAAAGGCGGCAAGCAAAGCCATAAATGGCGTTACTCCTTCGCGGCGGCACATGGCTCTTAGCTTTTCGCTTACTTCAGGGGAAACATTTAGGCGTTCACTGGCGGACTTGCCGTCTGCTTCCATGGAGGTCAACTTTCGTGATGGCAACTCCAGAATCGGCAATCCTGCCAGCTGTGTTCTCCAATAGGCCAACTGATCTTCGATCATCTGGGCCTGCAGCCGTTCGCGCTGCCAGATTGCATAGTCACGATATTGAATCTTCAGTTCCGGCAGTACCACATCATGGCCTTCGGCATATCCTGCATAAAGTTGTCCAAACTCCCTCACCATCACGCCCACGGACCATCCATCACTCACGATATGGTGCATATTCACAAGCAGCAGATATTCTTCATCTTCTAATTGGATCAACTTCACCCGAAGCAACGGTCCGCTGGCGAGGTTAAATGCCCGCAGTGCATCTTGCTCGACTAGTTCCCGGGCAGTAGATGTACGCTGGTGCAGCGGCAAAGTTCGCAGATCGGCTTGGTCAACCTTAAACTGATGTTCGACCGCAACTAGTTGTACCGGCATGCCATCGACCAGAGCGAATCTCGTACGCAGAGCCTCATGCCGTGCAACAATCCTGTTGAGACTCCGCTCCAATGCATACGTATTGAGCTGCCCACTCAGACGCATTTCAAAGGGCATGTTGTACACCGCCCCGCCTGGATTCATCTGATCGAGAAACCATATGCGCTGCTGCGCAAAAGAAAGCGGCGCGTTATTCGTTTGGGCTGCTGGCGCCAGTGCGCAGATCTTTCGCGGGCTTCTTGATTGCCGTATCAATCCTGCTAATTGGCAAGATGTACGCGCTTCAAAAACGGAACGCAATGGCATATCCACGCCAAAGATCTCTCGCACCCTTGAGATAATCTGCGTAGCCAGCAGCGAGTGTCCGCCAAGCTCAAAAAAGTCTTGATCCGGATGCACCTTTTCGCGTTTAAGCACTGCCGCAAAGATAGTACAGAGAATCTCTTCTTCCGGCCTGTGCTGCGACGGTTGTCTCTGCTTCTCCAAAGCTTCCACATACGGCGCGGGAAGCGCCTTGCGGTCCACCTTGCCATTTGGAGTCAAGGGGAAATCCTGCATCTCAACAAAGGCTGCTGGCACCATGTATTCCGGAAGCCGGGTGCGAAGATGATCACGCAAAACAGCCACTCGAGAATGTCCGCCCGCGCTTGAACCAACAACATAAGCAACTAACTGCTTCTCGCCGGCTGAATTTTCGCAAACCATCGCAAGAGCTCTATCCACGCTCGCATGCTGAAGCAATGCAGCTTCAATCTCTCCTAGCTCAATCCGGAACCCGCGCAGTTTGATCTGATGGTCCAGTCTCCCGAGAAATTCCAACTCACCATCGTGCGTCCATTTGACACGGTCGCCAGTTCGATACAACCGCTCCCCTGGCTTGATTGAAAATGGATTAGGTACAAATCTTTCTGCCGTCTGTTCCGGACGGTTCAGATAGCCGCGCGCAAGTCCGGCTCCGCCAAGATACAACTCGCCAACCACTCCTACTGGCACCGGCTGAGTTTGCGAATCCAATACATAAGCCTGCGTATTTGCAATCGGACGGCCGATGGTTACAGCAAGCGTGCCTTCGCCTCTCTTCAATTGTTTGAATGTCGAATAAGTAGTGTCTTCAGACGGCCCGTATAGATTAAAAACAGATTTTACGCTCGCAGCTTCGTAAATCTGCTCCGTCAGATTACGGTGAAGCGCCTCACCCGCAAGATTCACCACACAGACAGATGAAGGTATGCCCTTTATGCGCACTAACTCCGCCATAGCTGAAGGCACAGTGTTGACCAGTGTTATCCGGTCGCTGCCAAGCCATTGCGGTAAAGCCAGTGCGTTGCTTGCCAGAATCACAGATCCGCCAATACTGAGCGGAACAAAGATTTCAAAAACTGACAGATCAAAACAAATGGAAGTGGATGCCAGAACTCCCCGTAACTCCGCCGCACTGAACACTTGCTGCGCCCACTGCACCAGAACGCTTGCACTGCCATGAGTAATGGCTACGCCCTTGGGCTTTCCAGTCGAACCGGACGTATAAATAACGTAGGCAAGATTATAGAAATTTATTTTTATATCGGGATTTGTGTCAGCCTCAGTTGAGATCGCGTCCCATGGATTGTCGAGAAAGATCCTTGTGCCGCTGTAGTCGCTGGGTAGCAATTCACTAAAGCGATTTTGTGTCAGCAGTATCTCAGCGTGAGCATCCGCCAGCATAAACTCCAGCCGTTCGCGCGGATATTCCGGGTCCAATGGCAGATAAGCGCCACCTGATTTCAATATTCCGAGAAGCGCTACTACCATGTCCAGATTGCGCTCCATGCAAACGCCTACGCGCGTGTCTGGGCCGACGCCCAGCTTCATCAAATGTCGCGCCAATTGGTTTGCACGGCAATTCAGCTCTTTATAACTCAACTCGCCGCTCTCACCTATTACGGCGACAGCATTAGGCGTGAATTCAGCTTGTCGTGCAAACAACTCATGCATGCTCAGGCCGGCAAAGGGACACTCC
The DNA here is from genome assembly GCA_035552035.1 of Candidatus Angelobacter sp. GTDB lineage: Bacteria > Acidobacteriota > Terriglobia > Terriglobales > Acidobacteriaceae > Angelobacter. The sequence goes on along the minus strand of DASZMF010000750.1, from coordinate 645 downwards.
GTCTGATTCCATTCTTCAAACAGCTGCTGTCGCTCGGCCTCAGTCAACAGTGACAGATCTCCAATCCCTTGCGTCGGCTGCGCCACCATCTGCTCAAGCACCACTTGGAAATGCTTGGCCATTCGCTGCACCGTTGCTGCTTCAAAGATATCTTCGTTATATTCAATGGCAGCGCGCAATCCTCCTTCGGTTTCCACAGCACTCAAGGTCAAGTCGAATTTGGATGTACCAGCGTGTATTTCCGGAAAGCTCAAGCGGAGATTCCCGAATTTAAGTGAGTCGTCCCGTTGCGGCTGGACCGCCAGCAATACCTGGAAAACAGGCGAGCGGCCCAGGTCCCGCTCTGGTTGCAGTTCTTCAATCAATTTTTTGAACGGCACTTGCTGGTGCTCGTAAGCATCGAATGCAACCTTGTGTGCCTGCGCAAGCACTTCAGCAAAATTCATGTTCCAAGCCAGCTGTGCTCGCAAAGGAAGCGTGTTGACGAAGAACCCAATCAGGTTTTGAATCTCCAGTCGGTTGCGTCCGGCGATTGCTGTACCAATGGTCACGTCACTCTGGCCTGTGTACTTGCTGAGGAGTACCTGAAAGGCGCTCAGGAGAGTAATAAAGAGAGTAGTGCTTTCTCTGCGCGCAAAAGCCCTG
>DASZMF010000749.1:0-3579 GCA_035552035.1 Candidatus Angelobacter sp. | reverse complement strand
AAAGAATCCATGAGCGAGAAGTTTCGCAACCTGGTGCTGGATGTTGTGGGCTTTGATCCTGAGGATTTGCGCCGCTTCCGCCGCTACATTCTTGAACCTTACGGCATGGTGCTGGTCACCGGACCCACCGGCAGCGGTAAGACCACCACGCTTTACGCCGCGCTGAATGAAATTAAGACTGACGAAGACAAGATCATCACGATTGAAGATCCGGTGGAGTACCAGATTCATGGCATCACGCAGATTCCGGTCAATGAGAAAAAAGGCCTCACCTTCGCCCGCGGACTGCGCTCCATTTTGCGTCACGATCCTGACAAGATCATGGTGGGCGAAATCCGTGACACGGAAACCGCGCAGATCGCCATCCAATCGGCCCTCACCGGCCACCTGGTGTTCACCACCGTTCACGCCAATAACGTAGTCGATGTGCTGGGGCGCTTCCTGAACATGGGCGTGGAGCCGTATAACTTTGTCTCTGCTTTGAACTGTGTTCTGGCGCAGCGGCTGGTGCGTACCATCTGCGCGCATTGCAAGACGCGCGTGGATTACACCGACGATGAACTGGTTTCCTTCGGCCTGGACCCGCAAAAATGGCGCGAGGTTGCGTTCTTTGACGGGCCTGGTTGCATTGAGTGCGGCGGCACCGGATACCACGGGCGTACGGCGATCCATGAATTGCTCGACCTCACGGACCGTATCCGTGAACTGATTCTGGAAAAACGGCCGTCATCGGAAATTCGCAAGGCCGCGCATGAAGAAGGCATGAAATTCCTGCGCGACTCGGCATTGGCCCGCGTCCGCGCCGGCGAGACCACGATGAAAGAAATCAACAAGGTCACATTCATCGAGACTACGAGATAAGGATGACAGGTTTGAATCAAAAAATTACGCGTCCGCGGCTCGCTTGTGAAATCACGCCTGACGGTGTGATTGCCGCCCGGGCATCCGATAGAGCGCCGCGCCTGGAAGTCTTTACCTCGCGGCGTTTGAACGAAGGCGTGCTTGCGCCCGGACTCAACAGCCCTAACGTTCTCAATCCTGAAGCTCTGCGCACGGCGCTCAGCGGCGCACTGGGATCGGTTGCCGGAAAATCACGAGACGTTGTGGTGGTTTTGCCAGACGTGGCGATTCGCCTGATGCTGCTGGACTTCGAGTCCCTGCCGGTCAAACCCAGTGAGATTGATCCGGTCATCCGCTTCCGCCTTAAAAAATCTCTGCCCTTTGATGTGGACCAGGCAACGCTCTCGTATTCCGTGAGTCGCGTAACGGGCGGCGTCCGCGTGGCGGCCGCAGTTTCACCCCGCGAAATTATTGAAGAATACGAAAAAGCCTTCCGCGATATTGGCTATGAGCCGGGCGTGGTGCTGCCCTCTTCACTGGCCGCGCTTGGCCTTGTCGATGGCGAACGTCCAACGCTGGTTTTGAAAGTTGATCCCTTGAACATCACCATCACGGCCGTGGAACATAAGGAACTCCGGCTGGTGCGCACCCTGGACAATCCACAGAGCGGCAATTTTTCCGCCGAAGATTTGACAGAAGCGGTGCTGCCGTCCATCGTCTTCTTTGAAGATACCTTCGCCGCGCACATTGAAAAAATTTATATAGGCGGCCATGCGCCGCTGGAGGAGCTTGGACCTTTGCTTCATCAGCAGACCGGCGCGCAGATACAGGTGCTGGCTCCCGAACTCTCTCCGGAGCAGAACCTGAGTGGTGAAAATATGTCGCCTTCAGCCATGGCGGGAATCGTGGGGGCTTTGCTGGGATAATGCGCCTCAATATCAATCTCGCTTCGCAGAAATATGAAGACGTACAGCAGTTTTACCGCCGCTGGGGCATGGCCATTGGCTTCACTGCGGTGCTTACGCTGCTGCTGATCGTTCTTGTGCTGGTCAATTATTCCAGCACCTCCAAATCCAACGCGCATATCAAGGAGTTGCAGAACGATATCGCCTCTCTGCAGAAGGAACGCGCTGACGCTGAGGTGGTCTCCAACCGCCCGGAAAATCACGATGTAAACGAGGAGAAGAATTACTGGAACCGGCAGATCAACCGCCGCCAGCTCTCCTGGACGCAGCTATTCAACGACCTGCAAAGAATCATGCCGGCGCGGGCTTATTTGAGTTCCGTCCACCCGGAAGTTACGCAGGACAATCGGCTCAGACTGACCTTGATCATCAAGGGAGACACGCACGAGAATGGCCTGGAACTGGTGCAGAAGATGGAGAAGTCTGAGCGCTTCCGCGGCACGCAGGCCCCGCAAATCAATAGTGAACAGGTTGAGAAGAACGAGAAAACCGGGACCCAGCTTTATAAGTTTGACATTGTTACCTACTACACTGCCGCTTTGCCGGTACAAAGCCACCCTTCAAACAAGGACGGTTTGTAAATGAACAATCTCACAAAAGTCCGGCAGCAGTTTGGGTTGATTCTAGGCGTACTTGGCCTGGTCGATTTGCTCCTTATAGTTTATTTGCTTCTACCCAGCACCAGCGCGTCTGGAAAAGCGGCCCAGGAAAAGAGCCTGATGGACCAGAAAACGGCTCTCTCGCGGGAAGTAACGCCGCTGCGCGGCATCGACAAGAAGCTGGGCCAGACCCGCGTGGATATTACGGCATTTTACGCGCAGAAAGTTCCCAGCCAGTTCTCCCAGATATCGCAGCACCTGGAAAAGCTCACGCAGGAAGCAGGCGTCTCAACCCTGGGGATCCATTACACCGAAGAAAAAAATACTGGCAATGAAAAAAATAACCTGCCGAATATTAAACGGATCGACATTGACACCACTGTTACCGGCGAATATGCAAAGGTGGCGCGCTTTATCAACGCCATGGAGCAGGACAAATTTGTTTTTGTCATTGACCAGATATCACTCAGCAGCCAGGATAGCGGCGTGATATCACTGCAAATTAAATTTCAGACTTTTTTGAAGGAATCCTAGCAAGACGCGCGCGGCAGTCAAAAAGACGTTCATAAGCAGAGGAAAAGGAATTTACTGGTGAAGATAGGCGCGGAAAATAAGAAGCAAGTGCAATGGATGATTGCCCTGCTGGTGCTCGCCCTGCTGGTGGGCATCTATAACTTTGTCGATTTCGGCTCCAGCTCTGCCGCGTCGTCGCCTGCAACGGCCAGCACAGCAGCGCAGCCGAAAAAAATTGGCGTAGTACAAGTGGCAGACAACACTCTTGATCCCAGATTGCGCACTGACATACTGGCAGCCAGCCAAAGCAAGAAATATGAAGCAGGAAGAAATATCTTCCGGATGGAAGAAGTGCGGGTTGAACCGACAATTGCTGATGTTCGGCTGAAAAAGACCGGCCCGGATCCGCCGCCCACACCCACTCCTACGCCGCCACCGCCGCCCATTCCACTCAAGTTTTACGGCTTTGCCAGCAAACCCAATGAGCCGAAGAAAATCTTCCTGGACGACGACGGTGAAGTCTTTGTCGCCAGGCAGGGTGAAATTGTGGAGCGGCGCTACAAAGTCGTTCAGATCAACAATACCAGTGTAATCATTGAAGACGCGCTCAACAGCCATCGGGAAACGATCCAGGTAACGCCCAAATAGCTGCGGAAAAAGAT
>DASZMF010000748.1:0-2235 GCA_035552035.1 Candidatus Angelobacter sp. | reverse complement strand
GTTTCAATCACGCTGATGGTATTGGACTCAGTGTTGGCAACGTAAATCTCATTTTTCTTTGGATTCACGGCCAGTCCGGTGGGGCTGTGACCCACGGGAATCGTAGTCAGGATGCCCAGTGAGCGCAGATCAATCACCGTGACGTTGTTGCTGCCGCCGTTGGCCACATACGCGTATTCGTGATAGTTGAAAGTAGGTTCTGGCGGCTGCTTGCATCCGCAGAGCAGGGCAAGCGTGAGACAAATTGCAAAGGCAAATGGGCGCAAGCTATCTGCCGGCCTTGGCAGCTGCCGGATGCCTCTGCGGTTCCTGAACGTTGCGATGTACAACAGTGGCTATCTGGCGTATTTCGCCCATCAGTTCGTCAAATTGATCAGGGAAGATGGACTGCACGCCGTCAGACAACGCATGCTCCGGATCATGGTGGACTTCCACCATCAATCCGTCAGCGCCCACGGCCACTGCGGCACGTGAGAGCGGCAATACCTTGTTGCGTTTTCCCGTGCCATGGCTGGGATCAACAATGATGGGCAGATGGCTCAGCCGTTGCACGGCCGGAACAATGCTCAAGTCCAGCGTATTGCGTGTGTGGTCAGCGAAGGTGCGCACACCGCGCTCACACAGGATTACTTCGTAATTGCCTTCGCTCAGAATATATTCTGCTGCCATCAAAAATTCTTCCAGAGTCGCGGACATGCCGCGTTTCAACATCACCGGTTTGCGCAGCCGTCCGGCTTTCTTCAATAATGAGAAATTCTGCATATTGCGCGCGCCAATCTGGATCACGTCAGCATACTCGGCCACCAGCGCAAGCGATTCATCGTCCAGCGCCTCCGTAATGATCTTCAAGCCAAAGCGCTCGCGGATCTCGGCCATAATCTTCAGGCCTGCTTCACCCATGCCCTGGAATGCGTAAGGGGAAGTGCGCGGCTTGTACGCGCCGCCGCGGAAGAAACGTGCACCGGCTTTTGCCACGCGCTCGGCAACGGCAAACGCCTGTTCGTGGGATTCAATTGAGCAGGGGCCGGCCACAATTCCCAGGTCCCGGCCGCCAAAGCTGCCATCGCTTCCTTTGAAATGAATAACTGTGTCTTCTTCTTTGGCGTCGCGGCTCACCAGCTTATACGGTTTGCTGACGTGTATTACTTCCTGCACGCCGGACATGTCGTCCACCGCGCCGGGCTCCATGGCGCCTTTATTTCCCGTAACGCCAATGGCTGTACGCTGTTCCCCTGGGATGGGATGCGCGCGAAATCCGAGTGATTCAATCCGTTCACAAACGGCGCGTACCTGCTCCTCTGTGGCATGCGCTTTCATTACCACTAACATAACTTTGGCCTCTCGCTAAGGCTTAGTTTACTTTGATTTAGCTGCTGGTAGCAATCAAAAGCGCTGCCGTTGCAGGCAGCAGGGCAGAAATGGGAACGCCAGGCCGTGCTCGGTTTGTATTGTCTGGCATGTTTCCTGGGCCTCTTCAGAGGCCGGACTTTACCATGTTAAAATCAATCATTTAGCACAATGTCGCAAGGGGAACCAGAGCGTAAGGGTCGCACCAATCCTAAGCAGAAATTGCTTAGCGATCCAGAGCGCAAACGGCTCAGTATGAAGGACGTCCTGATTTGGGCCAAAGGTGAGCCGCCTAAGCCAGGCCCAAGGCGCATTGGAATCCATACCTCGACCGCCGGCGGCATCGAAATGGCAGCCGAGCGCGCTTATCGGCTCGGGGCCAATACTTTCCAGATATTTTCATCCAGTCCCCGGCAGTGGAAACCGTACGCGCTGGCGCAAGAGAGTTGTGATGCCCTGCGCCGCCTGCGGGATAAATATGGCATCGGTCCCATGGCCATCCATTGCAGCTATCTGGTGAACATGGCTAGCGCGACCGCAGAGTTTCATCGCAAATCAGTGGCAGCATTTCGCGGTGAGTTGCAACGGGCCTTAGCCTTGAGCGCCGAGTTTCTAGTATTGCACCCCGGCTCATTCCGTGGACGCAGCCGCGAAGAAGGTTTGGAGTTGGTCGCGCGCTCCATTGCGGAAGCAGCTCAAGGACTGGACTTGGAAAAGTCAAACCTGCGCGTGCTGATAGAGAACACTGCTGGAGCAGAATTTTCTCTGGGCGGATCGTTTGATCAGGTCGGGCATCTATTGGAATACCTGCGGCCTGTCTGTCCGGTGGGAGCTTGCATTGACACATGCCATACGCACGTTTCTGGCTATGACATTGTTTCCGACGAA
>DASZMF010000747.1:0-1957 GCA_035552035.1 Candidatus Angelobacter sp. | reverse complement strand
ATGACGCAACCTCACCCGGAGGACCAACCAACGAAAAGTTTTCAGCTAGAGCGAATTCAGAAAGACCATCCGCTGGTTTTTCTGCGCGGTGCTGAGACGGCGATAGTTGTTTACAGGATCGCGTCATTGCGGGTGACAGTGAGCAGATCATGCATCAGCCGCCTTTGGTGCGCAGTTCGCAGAAAAATTGGCCACAGCTTGTGTGTTCCCTTTGTGTGTTCCCATAGAGCGGCGGAGCAGATCCCTCGCCTTCGCTGAAAATCATTTGTAGATAAATCATTCTCGATGCTTCGCCTCGGGATGGCGTCTTGCCGGGAAAAAAGGTGAGGCTGCAATGACGCAACCTCACCCGGAAGACTAACCAACGAAAAGTTCAGCTAGAGCGAATTCAGAAAGACCATCAACTGGTTTTTCTGCGCAGTGCTGAGACGGCGATAGTTGTTTACAACGCCTTCGGCTTCACCGGCATGGCGCAGGATCGCGTCATTGCGAGTGACAGAGAGCAGATCATGCATCAGGCGGTCTTTGGTGCGCAGCCCCCAGAGCGGAGCGGTGCGCATCCTGTTGGCTGTTGCCTGTCCGCCGTTTTGCACAATGCCATCGCCAGTGCCAATGTTGTGCAGCAGAAAATCACCGTACGGATGGATGACCTTGCTGCCCAGCGCCGGCGGAATGGTGAATTGCCCACCATTGATCGCGGTTCCGGCTGGAGCCGTGGTGATGGAAGTTGTGTGGCAGATATTGCAGCCGACGGAGTTGAACAGATTTGCTCCGGCGATTGCGTCCGGCGTGGCTGCGAGCGTGGTGTCACGCGGAGGAGCCTGGGTCTGCCGCATGAAGCGGGCAAAATGATCGATGTCCTCAAGCCCGTCTGGACCGACGGGATCTTCAGGGTCGGCGACCGAATCACACAAGCTGGTTGTGTCTGTGGGTTGCAGACGGCTGGTTACGCCTTGCTCGTTGACGTAAGCGTCGGCGGCAAAGCTGAGCAGGCTGGCGTGTTGGTTCTTCCAGCCAAAGCGGCCTACACCTGTGGCGCCGTTGGCTTCTGAGATGGGAACACGAACCACCATGCCGGCGATGCGTCCGCCACTTTGGCGAGGTTGATTGTTGGCGATGGCGACCAGCGTATTGTCGGCAATGGATTCAACAAAGCCGTCACCCAGAACGCTGGTGGTGGCGCGCAATGCGTGAATGGTTTCAGTGCCTGCCACACGCTCGGTGGCTTCGCCGCAAAGTGAGCGGTCGTTGACAAGCGAGCGTCCCGGAATACTGACAGCACCGTCATTCACGGTAATGGTTGGGTTCACAAAGTTGCCGGCGGCATCGCGATGTCCCACGCGAAGCTCGGTAACCTGGCTTGCGCCGCCAATATTGGGTTGCGCATGGCAATCCACGCAGCTGCGCGCGTTGTATGTGGGACCAAGTCCGGAGCTTTCATCTTCTTCCTCCATGAAGACAGCTTCATCAGCCCGGAATGTAGTGTTGTTGTCATCTATGAGCCCATTGCCGATGGCTCCTGATTGATCATTGTGGAGCGGTGTGCCGTAACCTGCTGGCGCTTGCTGGGCGGATTGCGATTGCGCAATGCCAACTACCGCGAACGCAGCTGCCATCGCGATAAGGCAAAGTACAAGGGGAAGCTTCCTCATGAAAGGAGCTTTTCGACGCGTCATAACTTTTCTCCGTCGTTAGAAAATTTTTGACTTGCGGTCGAACTGCCGCGCGCAGACGAGTCGAGGCGTGTCTGCCGATAAGCGGAGTGAAAGATGCTTGAGCCCGGCCAAGATGGTGCGCTTGAGGTGGCGCTTTCCCGGAAGCGGCCGAGTAAAGTTTCGTGAAGATTAAAGGGCTCTTATCTCCGGAGCAATAGGGCGATCTACGTATTCTGCGCCTAAGACTTGTAAAATCTTTGTGCGGACTCTATTTGTCCTACTCCAAGGGCTAAGCATTTTGC
>DASZMF010000746.1:0-2236 GCA_035552035.1 Candidatus Angelobacter sp. | reverse complement strand
CACCAAAGCCACCGCCGAGAAAACTGAAGAAGAAAAAGAAGGTCCTGACGAAGACGCCAAGGTGATTGTGCGCTCCAACAACACCGTCACTTATGTCGGAAAAGATATCGCCTATCACCTGTGGAAGTTCGGCCTGCTCGGACGCGACTTCGGCTACCAGCATTTTTATCGCTATCCTGATGGCCGCCAGGTTTGGATCTCCGCCGAGACCGGTGAAGCCGACCATCCGCATTTTGGCGGTGTAAATGCCATTTATAACGTGATTGACTCGCGCCAGGCTGATCCGCAAAATAACGTGATTGAAGCCATTCGCGGCCTTGGCCATGCCGAGCAGGCAGAGAACTACCACCATTTTTCTTATGAGATGGTCGCGCTGACGCCGCGCTGTGCCATGGACCTCGGTTATGAGGTTTCAGAAGAAGACCAGAAGCGGGCCTATATAGAAGTCTCTGGACGCAAAGGCTTCGGCGTGAAAGCCGATGACCTGCTGGATTCCCTGATCGCCGCAGCGCAAAAAGAAGTGGACGCCCGCCACGCTGAAATGCCTGAATCCGAGCGGCGTGAGATTGCCACGCAAATCGCGATCGGCGCGCTTCGCTACTTCATGCTGAAATTCACAAAGGGGACAGTCATTGCATTTGATCTAAAAGAAGCCCTCAGCTTTGAAGGCGAGACCGGCCCATACGCGCAGTATGCCATCGTGCGTTCCACCAATATTTTTCGCAAAGCCAGCCTAAGCGCGGAAGAGATTCTGGCCGGACAAACCGACCTGCGCTTCCTTAAAGAAGACGATGAGCTATGGGAGCTATGGCTTAGCGCCGGACAGCTTTCCAGCATCGTGGAGCAATGCATCTCCACTACCGAGCCTGCGTACGCCGCCAAGTATGCATTCCAATTGGCGCAGCAATTCAACAACTTCTACCACAAGCACCACATTCTCACCGAAACAGACGAAGCGAAGAAACGCTTCCTGCTCGCGACGGCAGCAGTGGTGCGTCGTTCTCTGATCCAGAGTCTGGAATTAATGGGGATCGGCGCGCCAAGCGTGATGTGAGATTGCTTCGCCTCTTTGGGTGTTGCTTGTCCCTCTGTGTTCCGCAGCCTGCCCTGAGCGACCTAAGCTTGCGAAGGGAGTCGAACGGGTGTCCTCTGTGGTAAAAGGTGTTGGTTTTATTCTGCGGGGATCTGCGGGATATTGCTTTAGCGGGTTGATTCTAAAGAAGAAAATGGTGGGCGATCACGGACTCGAACCGCGGACATCCTGCTTGTAAGGCAGGCGCTCTAACCAGCTGAGCTAATCGCCCACTTTCAACAACTTAGCGATCCCCATTATAAACGAAAACGCTCTGCCTTGCTGGCATTCCCACAGTAAGACTCAAGCCCCATCGCAAAACGCCCTTTTATTTATTCTTTTGAATAACCCCTCTAATTTCTCGGTCGAGTGCCGATGATGCTTATTGCATCCATGCTGGGAGGCAAGACGCATTTTCCCAAAACGGAACTTCGAATTGGCTGTCAAATGTTACTGAGGTCATGTTTTTATCCTAATCCACAGGGCTATTTGCACCGTAGTCCGTGCTAATCTCAGCGTTTATTAAGACTGGAAGTTTGTGGCATGGCCATTCTGTTGGATAAGCTCCCTACCATTTTAGTTCTGGCCGTGATGGTAGGCATTTTCGTGGCGTTGCGGCGGCACGTAAAATCGGCCCGGCTGCATCTGTGGATCGCGGCCTGGGTCCTTATTTTTGCCCATTTCTTTGTCCAGGTATTTGAAACCGCAGACGGCAATTATTCGCCCATCATTTCCATTATTGATCTCGGCTGCCTGCAGCTTTCCGCGCTCTTCTTTATTGCATCACTCACAACGTTTTTTGAAAATAAAAAGCTGACGTTTAGTTTGCTGGCGCTGTCCGGCATTCCTGTTATTGGCTATACCGCAGGACTGGCGTATGAATTGGATTGGCGCTGGCTTTACATTTCCTGTATCGCCATTATTTTTTACGGATCGCCATTATTCATCGCCTTGCGCCGCAAGCTGATCTTTGAATTTTATTTCTGGGCGCCGGCGCTTGTGATAACCGGCACCATAGCCATTGTTCGCGCGTGGAGCCACCATTTTACTTTCGGTTTTCTCACCTTATTGACCCTTGGCTTTGCCTTGCCTGGCCTCCTATTCTGCCGACGTTATCCGCGCTGGTCGCCCGGCGTGGTCACCAGTGCCGGCGGATTTTTGCTG
>DASZMF010000745.1:0-3124 GCA_035552035.1 Candidatus Angelobacter sp. | reverse complement strand
GATATGGAAATTCACTGATTTCCTTGTCCAGTTTTTCTAACAACCCAGATTCCACGGAAAAGAAAAAAGGCCGCAGCAAAGGCAACTGGCTTACAATATGACGCAGCTCAGCCAAATCACGCGGCCTTGCTGTTTTTAACGCCAGACGAGTCGCGATACGTTCGAGGTCTCCTATGCCTTTTAATATCTTGCGCAGTTCAAGATATTGGCGATCGGCTAAAAGGCACTTAATCGCTTCCTGACGTTCACGCAATATAGCGTGGTCTCGCAACGGTTGTTGTATCCAGCGCTTCAACAGCCGGCTGCCCATTGCCGTCGCAGTCTCATCAAACACGCTAGCCAATGTATTGTCTTGGCTGCCCGAAAGATTCATCACTAATTCAAGGTTACGCCGTGTCGCGGCATCGAGAATAATATACTCATCACGGCGGTCAATCTGTATCGCTCGTACGTGGGACAATTGTCCCCGCTGGGCTGCCCTGGCGTATTGCAATAAACAGCCTGCCGCGGCCAGCGCTACACCCATGTCCTGACAGCCAAAGCCTGACAAGTTATGCGTCTGCATTTGATCAGTCAGCAAGCGTAACGCTGTTTCAATTTCAAATTCCCACGGAGGACGCCGCCGCACACCGGCACGAGAAAGTGATAACACAAGATCTTCACTGATCAATAATTCAGCCGGCTTCAAGCGTTCTAATTCACTCTGCAGTGCTTCCTTCCCCTGGACTTCCAGCACACTAAAACGCCCGCTGCCCATCTCCAGTGCCGCTATCCCAAAACGATCATGGTCAGCGTGCAAAGCCGCCAGGATATTCTCCTGATTGTTTTCAAGAAAGGCAGCATCCGTCACGGTGCCTGGGGTTAAAACACGCACCACCTGACGGTCAACCGGCCCTGCACCCGCTTTCGGGTCTCCTATCTGTTCACAAATCGCGATGGTCAATCCATGGCGCAATAATTTTGCAATATACGATTCCGCGGCATGAAATGGCACGCCAGCCATGGGAATAGGCCGGCCGGCGAACTGGCCGCGCGCTGTGAGCGTAATGTCCAGCAAATCCGCTGTTTTTTCAGCATCGTCGTAAAATAATTCATAAAAATCACCCATGCGGTAAAATAACAATGCGTCAGGATAGCCTGCCTTAATACGCAGGTATTGCTGCATCACGGGGGTATGCGGCTTGATCGCCTCAAGGGATTCAGTCATAGTAAGGTTCTCCTGGACGGAACAGGTTTATAACATGGCTACCTTGATAGAACAACTTGCAGAAAATCTGGGCGAACAACTTAAAAAAAAAGGCTGGCGATTGGTCACCGCAGAATCCTGTACCGGTGGCGGATTATCGTATGCCATTACCGATATTGCGGGCGCTTCTCAGTGGTTTGACCGTGGTTTTATCACCTATAGCAATATAGCTAAAGAAGAATTATTGGGTGTTAAAACAGAAACGCTGAAAACTTTTGGCAGTGTTAGTGAAGAAACTGCCCGCGAAATGGCTGAAGGCGCCCTATACCATAACCATAGTCAGGCACACATTAGCATTGCCATTACAGGCATAGCGGGGCCTGATGGCGGGAGTGCTGAAAAACCAGTTGGGACGGTATGGATAGCCTGCGCCGGTAAATCCTTGCCCACTATGGCCTCTCACTATATTTTCTCTGGTAACCGTAAGGAAGTGCGACAGCAAGCTATTGAAATCGCACTGAAAATGCTGCAAGATCAGCTAGGAAAAACGTAAGTTCAACGGTTGCTGCCAGGGGAATTATAATATATCCTCTGTTCACGATTGAGCCTGCTAAAAACGCGGAACAGTTACCACTTAACAAGAGGAACCACTCAATGGAAGACAACAAAAAGAAAGCATTAAGCGCGGCATTAACTCAAATTGAACGACAATTTGGTAAAGGGTCTGTCATGCGCCTGGGCGATGTGCCCGCCGTTGCGGACATCGAAGCCATTTCTACCGGTTCACTGGCACTGGACATTGCTCTGGGCATAGGCGGACTGCCCCGCGGGCGGATTGTCGAAATCTATGGGCCAGAATCTTCCGGCAAAACCACGCTCACATTACAAGTCATCGCTTCCTGCCAGCGCAAAGGCGGCACTGCCGCATTCGTGGATGCAGAACATGCGCTGGATCCCACCTATGCCAAACGGCTGGGAGTCAATGTCGATGAATTACTGATTTCACAGCCAGACACCGGCGAACAAGCCCTCGAAATCACTGACATGCTCGTCCGCTCTGGAGGCGTTGATGTCGTTATTGTTGACTCCGTTGCCGCACTGACCCCTAAAGCTGAAATCGAAGGCGAAATGGGCGACCAACACATGGGCCTACAGGCACGCCTCATGTCACAAGCCCTGCGTAAACTGACGGCCAATATTAAACGTTCCAATACCCTCGTCGTTTTTATCAATCAGATCCGCATGAAAATAGGCGTCATGTTCGGCAATCCGGAAACTACCACAGGCGGGAATGCGTTGAAATTTTATGCTTCCGTCCGCCTGGATATCCGTCGGATAGGGAATATCAAAAGTGGTGAAGAAGTGATTGGAAGCGAAACCCGAGTCAAGGTGGTCAAAAATAAAGTCGCGCCCCCCTTCAAGCAAGCTGAATTTGAAATTCTCTATAATGAAGGGATTTCCCGCGAGGGAGAATTGATTGAACTAGGCGTACAGCATAATCTGATTGACAAAGCGGGCGCCTGGTTCAGCTATAAAGGCCAGCGTATCGGCCAGGGCAAAGACAATGTCCGCACATTTCTTAAGGAACATCCTGCATTGACAGAAGAAATTGAAAATTTACTGCGCACGAAATTACTTGCTTCTCTTGGCCGTTCGGCGGCAAAAGCCGTAGAACCAGAGGTGGAGGAAGAGGTTGTCTGAGCAAGAAATAATAAGGCGCGCCGCGATAGCACTGCTGGCGCGCCGTGAATATCCCAAAGAAGAGCTCTTTAATAAGCTGCGTCATAAAGGATTTAATGAAAAAGTCATTAACGAAACCATTGCTTCGCTAGAAGCGGAAGGTATCGTTAATGAACAACGTTTTGTTGAAAATTTTATTGATTATCAACGCAGTAAAGGTTATGGCCCCCTGCACATTCGCCACCGGCTAACGGCTTA
>DASZMF010000744.1:0-4495 GCA_035552035.1 Candidatus Angelobacter sp. | reverse complement strand
GAGTATCCCCGCGCCGCGCCCCACAGCGGATCAAACACAATCTTCAGCCCTGAAGCCTTGATCAGCGGAAGATCAACAATTTCTTTAAGCCGCGCCAGATAGGCAGGCTTCGGATCACTCATGCCTGCAGCAACTTTGGCCGCCCCAACGGACTCCGCTTTGCCATCCTCTGGGATCAGCGCTTCTATGGCGCTGGTGGCCTCAGGAAGCGCAGGCGCACCATCTGGCGTGGAGAACTTAATACCGCTGTACTCCGGCGGATTGTGCGATGCCGTGAAGTTGATGGCGCCATCTGCTTTTGCCCGGATTACCTCATGCGAAATAGCCGGCGTGGGCGCTGGCTCAGCGATGACCAGAGGCTTCACGCCTGCGGCCGCCAGAATTTCAGAAGCGATAGAGACAAAGCGCTCGCCCATGTATCTGGGATCCCGGCCAACAATCACCTGTGCCCCGTTCGGGTTTTGCTTTGCCACGTAATGCGCAATACCGGTGATTGCCCGGCGCACATTGTTTACCGTAAACTCTTCGGCGATAATGGCGCGCCAGCCGGATGTACCGAATTTGATGGTTGTACTTTTGATGGTTGTGCTCATGTCAGAACCTCAGTTAGTTGCAGTTTGTCCCAGAATGGTTTTATCAGTTCTTCACATGCTCGTGTTAAGTTACGCGCAGTTGATACACTTTTCAGTCAGTACATTTTCCATTTGTACATATTAAAGCGAGGTCTCAATGAGCAATGCCCGCGTAGTGCTCACCACAACCGGATCGCATGATGAAGCCAGAAAGATCGCCTACGCTCTGGTAGAGCAGCGGCTGGCGGCCTGCGTGAATATTGTGCCGCTGGTTGAATCCGTGTATCGCTGGCAGGACAAAGTGGAAACAGCAATGGAATGGCTGCTCCTGATCAAAACGCAGGCTGAGTCTTTTGACCGTCTCCGCGATGCCGTAAAAGAGCTGCATTCATACGATCTCCCGGAATGCGTGATGCTGGAAATAGCCGCAGGCAATGAGGAATATCTCAAATGGATCGCCGAGAGCGTGAGCTAACCATTCTAACCACAGAGTGCATAGAGGTTCACAGAGAAGTTCCTGAACTGGCGAATTTTAAAATCGTCAACCTTTTTTCTTAAGATCACAGATATTCCAAATCTGCCTGCTGTTGCTGTTCCCCTCAGTGTTCCTCTGGGCCCTCTGTGGTAAAAACCTTTTACATTGCCGCCAGTGCCTGGTCCAGATCAGCCAGAAGATCGTTCACGTCCTCAATTCCTACTGAAAGCCGGACCATGCCATCGGTCAATCCGATCTTCTTTCTTCCCTGCTCTCCCAGTGCTGCATGCGTCATAGTGGCGGGATGCGAGATCAGCGTCTCTACGCCGCCCAGCGATTCTCCCAGCGTACAAACCCGTAATTTGGGCAACATCTTAGTTGCGTTTTTAAGCGAGCCAGTTTCAAACGTGATCATGGAACCAAAACCTGTCATCTGCCTTTTTGCTAGTTCATACTGGGGATGGTCGGCAAAACCAGGGTAGAGCACTTTCTTCACCTTGCGATGCTCACGCAGAAAATCAGCCACAATGCGGCCGTTCTCATCATGTTTTTCCATGCGTACCGCGAGCGTCTTTACGCCGCGCAGGATCAGCCAACACTCAAATGGAGAAAGAATCGCGCCCGACGCCTTTTGCATAAAAGCCATTTTCTCCGCATGGATTGGTTTTGTGCCGCAAATCACTCCACCCAGTCCGTCGCTGTGGCCGTTCAGGAACTTTGTGGTGGAGTGCATCACCATATCCGCTCCCAGCGCCAACGGCTGCTGGAAGTAAGGCGACATGAAAGTATTGTCCACCACCAGCTCAGCCCCGCCGGCATGCGCAATTTTTGCCACTTCTTTTATGTCGGTAAGCACCATCAGCGGATTGGTGGGAGTTTCTATCCAGATAATGCGGGTGTTGCGGCGCATGGCTTTTTTCACCGCGTCCAGATCTGAGGTATCGATGTAGCTGAATTCCACGCCGTAATTGGCCATGACCTGATCAAAAAAGCGAGGCACGCCGCCATAGACGTTGTGTCCGCAAATCAGGTGGTCGCCCTGTTTGAGAAAACACTGCACCACCGCCGTTACGGCACCCATGCCACTGGCAAATACGTGGGCGGAGGGAGCATTTTCCAAGGCGGCTAAATTAATTTCCAGCCGCGTACGCGTGGGATTGGAGACGCGCGCATACTCATAGCCTTTGTTCTTGCCGATCCCTTCCAGGGCATAAGTGGATGTAGCGAAGATTGGAACAACCACTGCACCGGTGGAAGGATCGGGCTCCTGGCCTACGTGAATTGAGGCGGTAGAGAATCCAATTTTGGTTACATTCCCTTTTTTCTTGCCTGAGGGTTTGCTTTTGGGCATCTGCCTTCGCTCCTGGTCTGATCTTGAACCGCTTTTGGACAGCGTGCTGAAACTTATACGCCGCCTTCAAAAATGTTTTTTGACATGTAGCGCTCGGCGGAATCCGGAATAACGGTCACCACACGCTTGCCTTTACCCAGCCTCTTGGCAACTTGTATGGCCGCAAAAACATTGGCCCCGGCGCTTGATCCGGCCAGCACGCCTTCAAGCCGCGCCAGCTGTGCAACGGTATCGAACGCATCTTTATCCGTAACCAGAATCACTTCGTCGCAAACCGCGGGGTCAAATGTCTTGGGGATAAAACTCGAGCCAATACCCTCCACTTTGTGCGGACCTTTCGGTCCGCCGCCTAACACCGAGCCTTCTGTTTCCACAGCTGCACAGTAAACCTGGGGGAGTTTCTCCTTCATAAACCGGGCCACGCCGGTAAACGTGCCGCCGGTGCCAACGCCAATCACCACTGCGTCCACTGCTCCCTGCATCTGTTCAAAGATCTCGGCCGCGGTTGTTTCCTGGTGGAAATCAGGATTGGATGGATTTTCAAACTGGAGGGCGGTAAATGAATCGGGGATATTGGCGGCAAGCTCTTTGGCTTTTGTGATTGCGCCCAGCATGCCGTCTTCATCTGGCGTGCGAATCACTTCTGCGCCGAGCGCCCGCATGATCTTTACTTTTTCCTCGGCAAATTTCTCCGGGACGCAAAGAACCACATGATAGCCCTTATTCACACCAATCAATGCCAGGCCAACACCTGTATTGCCGGCCGTGGCCTCAACAATGGTTGATCCAGGCTTCAGCAGGCCTTGTTCTTCAGCCCGCTTAATCATGCCAATTGCGGCTCGGTCTTTTACACTGCCGCCGGGGTTGAGATATTCCAGCTTGGCATATACGTCACCAGCGTCTTCAGGAATGAGCCGACGGAAACGCAGCAACGGCGTCTGGCCCACCAATTCGGTTATGTTTTCCGCTACTCGTAGTCGAGACATATCAAACTTTTTTAGAGTACGGGAGAGACAGGGATATGGTCAAACCGAACGGGCTTTCCTGCCCATATTGTTCAAAATAAGACAATAATAGGATTTCCCCGCGCGAGTAATACGATTGACAGCCTCTGCCCAACAGAGTACCGTCAGAGATGAGCAAGTATCCTTCCTTACTCTCCAGACGTGCTGAACTAAGTCAGTGGCTCTGGAGTTCTTTCTCTTAGCCACAATTCCACAAAAGGACCGTTTATGTTGGTCGCCTCAACGCCATCCCAGGCAAAGTCCGGCGCTCACACGGAACTGCCGGAAGACCATTGCCTTGACTCAGAAGACCCGGAAGATTACCGGCTAGAAGATGAAAAAGAGAACGAAGAACCGGCTGCAAACCTATGAAAATGGATACTACTACTCGCTCGACCAAAGTGTTTCGCGCAGGCTTCACCATTGCTAACCCGTTCTTGCTTTGCCGGGTAACAGCCGTCTATGCCCGCCATCTGCAAAAGACCCGCATACAGTTTGCAGAGAGCATCAACCAGTCGCTGCGCCTCATCTCAGACCTTCCGCAGGGGCGTATGGATATGGCAAACCTGCCAACCCCAGTGCGGGAAGATGAAGTTGTGGAACTGCAGCCAGCAGCCGTAATTACACTATAGATTCTTGCGCTAACAGGACTGCCTGCCAGTTTTACTGATTTGAAGCAGTGCGTTTTTCGTCGGCAAAGTAGCCATCACGCGTGCGGACTTGCAGGTCTTTATAGCCCGGAGCGCGCGCTTCTACCTTCACCTTGCGATAACCACCGTTGCTGCGCGGGTTGGTTGGCTTGTAAGTAATGCTGTACTGATTGCGGATGTCTTTCGCAACTTCCTGGCTGATCTCATCCACTTCTGCCAGGTCCTTGGGGAAAAAAGCCACGCCGCCAGTTTGGTCTGAGAGGCTCTGTAGAGCGCGCTTGGCCCGCTTGATTCCCGGCTCATCGCCCAGAATGCCGATGGTATAAATCGTTGGCCCTTTATCGTCCTGAACTTTTCTTATGGCCTGTTCCAGCGATTCGCGGCTCTCGTTGTCCACGCCGTCTGTTACCACCAGCAGAACTTTCTTTTCTTTCTTCGCGCCT